>NZ_JBEZYG010000038.1:0-47681 GCF_040638385.1 Streptomyces sp. NPDC026589 | reverse complement strand
GCGTAGGCGACATCCCACAGGCGCGAGCCGGGACCTGCACCGTCCCAGTCGATGAAGGCCCACCGCGCCTCGTCGGCGACCACGAGGTTCCAGGGAGCCAGGTCGTTATGGGCGATGATGTCATCGCCCTCAGCGGGGATCGGCGTCTGCCACCGCGCATCGGAAGGCGGCGTGAAGTCCTGCACGGCATCGTGGAAGTCCCGGATCAACCGTGCAACGCGAGCCAGTTGTCGAGCGGGGTCGACCAGCGAAAACCGGTCGGGCCAGACCACATCTCCCGGCATGAAGGCCAGGACCTCACGCCCCTGATCGTCAATGCCGAGCGGACGAGGTGCCGCGCCGAATCCCACTTCGTGCAGGTGGGCAAGCAGGGCATGCACAGCGGGGGTCCATGGTCCGGCCGGACGGCGAACGGTGTCCCCGACGCGAACGACACCCTCACTGACGTTGCCACCGGACAAAGGCTGCTCATCATCGCGCCGCATCGAACCAGTGTGTCGGACCAGCTCGCCATGGTCACCCCAATTTGGGGAGCGTCAGAGTAGGGGCGGAGGTTAAAGAACAAGCTCAGTACCTGTTTCTGATCCCAAGGACTGTTCGTTGATAGCAGTCGGTGTATTTGAGATCATGCTGCTCATGCCTGCCTTGGTTTCTCCGCTGATGGCCGTTGGTTGTCTCGCAGCGTCTGCTCAGCCGTCTCTGCCGGTGGAGGGTGAGCTGCTGTTGAGGCCGTGGCTACCCAAAGACGCCGCTGGCGTGGTGAAGGCTTTCCAGGACCCGGCGATCCAGCGTTGGCACCTGCGGCGAGCCGACTCTGAAGAAGAAGCTCGGGAGTGGATCACCCAGTGGCAGCGAGGTTGGCGGGACGAGACGGGGGCGCATTGGGCTGTCGTGGACGCCCACGACATGTTGCTCGGTCGGGTCTCCCTCTCGTCGTTGGTCCTGATGGGCGGTCAAGCCGAGATCTCGTACTGGACCGCCCCTTGGGCAAGAGGTGCCGGTGTCTGTTCCCGCGCTGTGGCTGCGGTAACTGACTGGGCTCTGGGAGAAGCCGGCTTCCACCGCATCGAACTCGGGCACTCGGTGACCAACCCCGCGTCCTGCCGGATAGCGAAGCGGGCGGGGTTCACACAGGAGGGCGTCCGCCGCGACGCGCTGTTGCATGCGGATGGCTGGCATGACATGCACCTGCACGCCCGTGTTCGGCAGGGGGTGTGGTCTGTCAACGCCGCCCGGCAGCCTGGTGTGCTGCTGGCTGACGGGTCAGACGCCGAGTCATCAGCGTGATAGCTGCCCAGGTGATGAGGGTTTCGGAGTGCTGGATGAGGCGTTCGTAGTCCCTCGCATGCCGGCGGGCGTGCATCATCCAGGCGAGTGATCGTTCGACGACCCAGCGGCGGGGCAGGACGACGAAGCCGGAAGTGTCCTTGGGGCGGCTGACCGGTTTGATGGTGAGGTTCAGTCGCCCTTTCGCCCAAGTGACGAGCTTGCCCGCGTAGGCGGAGTCGGCCCAGACAATAGTGATCTCTGGGTGGGTGAGGCGGAGGCGGAAGAGGATCTCCTTCGCTGCGTCGCGGTCGCTGAGGGAGGCGGGGGTGACCATTACCATCAGCGGCAGGCCCCGTGTGTCGACCACGACGTGTCGTTTGCGGCCGTTGATCTTCTTGCCCGCGTCGTAGCCGCGGGTCGCCCGGGAGACGGTCTCGGCGGCCTTCACGGACTGGGAGTCAATGACCGTGGCGACGGCCCGGGGGCCTTTGCCCAGCTCGCGGCGGATGCGTGAGGTCAGGTGGTCACGGATCTGGTTGACGATGCCGGCGGCCGCCCAGCGGGCCATGAAGCCCCAAACCGTGCGCCAAGGCGGGAAGTCCGCTGGCATAGCCCTCCATTTGCAGCCGGTGTCCACGACGTAGCGGATCGCGTCCACGATCTCCCGCCGCGGGTGCTTCTCGGGGCGGCCGCCGGCCACGGTGTCGCACGCCGGAACGGGTAACAGCGGTTCGATCAGCGCCCATTCGGTGTCGGTGGTGTCGGTGGGATAGCGGCGGCCGCGCATGACAACCGGTGCCTCCAGACATGGGTGCGGGGGCCGGACGGCGAAGCCGTCCGGCCCCCGCCAGGGGTGGATGGGTCAGGCAGAGGCGATGAGGTCGAGGGTGGATTCGATGGAGTTGAGCTGGGCGACGATGTGCCGTACCCACTTGTCGTTCGGGTGGGTGGCGGCGTGCGGGGCGACGGTGCCGGTGATGAACCGGCGGAACTGGGTCAGTTTCTCGCCGACCACCTGCCGTTCGTAGGCTTCCAGCGCGGCCCGTTCCGCGCCGAGCTGGTAGCCGTCGGCGCGGGTCCAGATCAGCGGTGGCCAGCCCTTGGACGCGGCCTCATCCTTCAGCGCGGCCAGGCCCGAGCGGACCTGGTGCGGAGAGAGCGCGCTGGCCCGCACCAGCTGGTGGAACTCCAGCCCGGCCGGGCGGGCCTCGAACAGGACGAAGCGGACCGTGTCCGCGTGCCGTCTGGCGGCGTCTCCCTTGCGCCGGGAGGCGCGTGGCACGACTACTCGCCCCGCAGCATGGCCGCGAGCTCGTCGTCCATGTCGACCTTGCCGGTGTCGACCGCGGTCTCGATCCAGTCCAAGGTAGCCCTCACCTTGGCCACGTTCTGGTGCACGATCACCGACTCGTCCTCGGACAAGGTCCGGTCCCGCAGGCCGGGGACGGTGCGGCCGGCCGCGGCGACGAACGCGTGGCAGGCGGTCACCAGGTCGAGGAACTCCACCGTCCGGTCAATGTTGCGGACCGCCGGGGCGACCGGGCTGGTGTCCTCGAAGTGCTCGCGGGCTTGTCGGGAGCGTTCATTCTGGGCATGGTTGACCTGGAAACGGGCATGGTCGTCGCTCATCGCCTTGAACGCGACATCCGGCCGCCGCAGCAGGTTCGTCGCCGCCGTGGTGGCGACGCCCTCGTCGCGGGTGAACTCCTCCACCACCCGGGCCCTGTCCACCGGGGTGACCGAGGCCGTCACCTCCGGACGTTTCAGGAACACGCTGGTCACCGCCGCGGCGACCTGGTCGTCCTGGGCCAGGGAGTGGATAGCGGTGATCTTCTCCTGATGCGTAACGGGCGTCTCGACCTGGTTGCCCACGTAGCGGCGGGCGTCGTCCGGTACCCACCGGGTCTTGCCCTCGGGCGGAGTGAGGATGACGGCGAACCGCTCCTCCTCGTCCTCGATGAACGCCAGCGTCCGGTGAACGGTGAAGGACACTCCGGGCTGACGACGATCGGCCGGCCAGCGCGAAGACGTCCACCTCGCCGACTTCACCGTGCTGAACTTCAGGCCGATGTCCTCGGCCAGCCGCGTCAGCGTCGCGGTCACCGACCACTCCGGGTCGGTCGGCACCCCGCCGCCCGTCTCCCGCATCGGCTCGATCTCTAGGGCGCGGTCCCCGATCGTGAACTGCCCGCGCGTCTGCTGTTCGACCACGTCCCGCAACTCGGCCACGATCTGCTCGTAGCGGGACAGAGTCACTTCTCCGACGTTGCTGTTCTCCTCCGCCATGGTGCACTCACCATCCAACTGCGTTCACCGGCACGGCACTTCGAGCCGCGATGGACCGGTTCCGCGCCCCCCACGGAGAGTCAGACCAGAAGTAGGAAGATCGCAACAAAAGATAGAAAACGACCGAACACGACCGAATCTAGTTTGCTGAAGTGTTCGCCTCACGGTCACTGTGACCGAGTCCCGAACGTTTCCTTCCGCAGCCGCCAGGCAGCCACCTTGCACCGCTTCGAGCAGTAGACCGCCCGCACACTCCGGTCGACCCCCGCCGCCCAGCCCGCCCCGCAGACCGGGCACGACCTCAAGTCGCCCTCACCGCGAACCGCCGCCAGGCGGCGTCGCAACCGGCGCCGCAGCCGCCACTGCCTGGAACGACACGCCGCCGAACAGAACACCGCGTGCGGCCGGGCATCCGGCCTCAGCCGTTCACCACAGCCCTCACAGACCCTCTGCCCAGCCCCGCCGACGTCCTGAAACACAGCACCAGCGTAGGACTCAGGCTACTCGTCAACAGGGGATCAGAAACGAGTTCTGAGGAAACGCGCGGGAATTCACCGTCACAAAGACTCGGCTGTGCCGGAGATAGCTGAGGCCCGCAAAGGACGGCGGGAGGACACCTTTCGATCAGGCCCCGGCAGGGGCGCGCCGTGATGCCCCTGCCACACGTGGGAAGCGGTGGGGCCCTGCCCTCATTCCACACCGGGGCCGCCCGCCGCCACCAGGCAGAACAACCCGCAAAAGTAGGCCCCGCGCTACTTTTGCAGGAAGATCAGCTCCAGACCGTCCCGTGCGCGGTCAGTGAGGAGGCCAGATCATGACCAGTACGCCCGACGGCTTCGGGCAGCTCCTGCGCACGCTGCGGCTGCGCGCAGCACTAAGCCAGGAGCGGCTCGCGCTCGCAGCGGGGGTGAGTGTGCGCACGCTGGCCTACCTGGAGAGCGGCCACACCACGGGGCCGCAGCGCCGTACCGTCCACGCCCTGGCCCGGGCCTTGGGGCTGAACCCTGACGAAACCCTAACCCTCGAAGCAGCCGCCGCCCCCGGCCGGCACCGACCCCGCCCGGCCACCGGCCCGGCCGCGCCCGGAATCCTCTCCCTGCCGCGGAACACCGGCGACTTCACCGCCCGCCGCGACGCCCTAGCCACCCTCACTGCCCTGGCCGACTCCGCACCGTCCACCGGGGCCTCCGTGGCCGTTGTCACGGGCACGGCCGGTCTAGGGAAGACGGCGTTCGCCGTCCACGCCGCCCACCACCTCGCCCCCGCCTTCCCCGACGGGCAGTTGTATCTCGACCTGCGCGCCATGGACAGCGAGCCGATCCGGCCGGACGACGCACTGGCCCGGCTGCTGGCAGCGCTCGGCGTGACCAGCCGGTGCGTGCCCCGGGCCGTGGAGGACCGGGCCGCGCTGTTCCACTCCCTGGCAGCCCCCCGGCGTCTGCTCCTGGTCCTCGACAACGCCACCGACGAGTCCCAGTTACGCCCCCTCCTCCCCACCTCAGGGACCTCCCTCACCGTCATCACCAGCCGCAACAGCCTCACCGGCCTCGAAGCCGTCCACCGCATCGACCTTCCTCTCCTGCGGCGCGAGGAAGCTGTCGAGTTGCTCACCCGGATCGTGGGCGAGGAGCGGGTCGCCCGGGAGCCGCAGGCCGCCCGCGATCTTGCCGACCGCTGCGGACACCTGCCTCTCGCCCTGCGGATCGCCGGACAGCGCCTCGCCGCCCGCCCCCACGAGAACCTGGCCAAACTCGCCGCCCTCCTCAACCGGGAAGAACGCCGCCTCGACCTGCTCCAGACGGGCGACCTCAAGGTCCGGTCCGCGTTCGCCCTCTCCTACCAGCAACTCGACCACGTCTCCCAACGGCTTCTGCGGCGCTGCGCCCTCGCCGCAGGACCTGATATCAGTCCCGAGGCCGCTGCCCTCCTCGCCGGCGTCCCGCTCCGCGACGCCCAGCTCGGGCTGGAGGAACTCTGCGACCGAGGACTCCTGCAGCCCCACCCCACCACCGAGCGCTACCGCTTCCACGACCTCCTGCGCCTCTTCGCCACCGAACAACTCGCCGCCGACGACCCGGCGACCCTGGACGCGGCCCTCGACCGCACCGCCCGCTGGATGCTCGCCCGCGCCACCGCCGCAGCCCTCCACTTCGACAGCGAGCACCACCGCGCTCCGGCCGGTGACCCCGACCCCGCCACGGCCCCGGCCAACCGCGACCAGGCCCGTGCCTGGCTGGAAGCCGAACGGGACCACTGGCTCTCCGCCCTCCACCACGCCCGCACCGCAGGATGGAACCAGCAGGTCATCGACACCGCCGCGGCCATGCACTGGTTCTCCGACCTCACCCAGCACTGGGCCCAGTGGACTGACGTCTTCCAGCACTCCGCCAACACGGCTCGCGCCATCGGCAGCACACGCGACGAGGCCGCCCACCTCAACTACCTCGCCTGGGCCCACAGCATCTGCGCCCACAACCCCTCCGCCGCCCTCGAAGCCGCCGACGCCGCCCTCCAAGCAGCCCACGCATGCGACGACCCCCTCCAGACCGGCTGGGCCCTCGGATACGGCGCCGGAGCACTACGCCGCCTCGGACACATGGACCAGGCCATCACCCGGCTCCGCGCATCAGCCGCCTGCCACCACACCAACCCCGCGCCCCAGGCCCGGCTCGCCGAACTGACCACCCTCAACACACTCGGCGAGGCCCTGCGCCAGCACGGCCGCGCCGGCGAAGCCCTCGAGCACCACCTGAACAGCCTCACCATGTGCCAGCAGCGTCACCCCGGTCTCTCCCCCCACTTGCTCGCCACCTACCAGGCCCTCGCCCAGCGTCAGCTCGGCAACACCTACGCCGCCCTCGCCCGCTGGCAAGAAGCCGAACCCCTCCTGAGGCAAGCCCTCACCTTCTTCGAACAGACGGACTCCCCCGCCCGCAGCGGACCCGTCCAGCTCGAACTCGGACGCGTCCTGCACGCCCTCCATCGCACAGATGAAGCCCGCACAGCCCTGACCGCCGCCCTCCACACCCTCGCCGCGCACCACCACCCCCTCCAAACCGAAGCCAGCGCCCAACTCGCCGCCCTCACACACATATCCGCCGGAACGCCGTCCCCACACTGACAGATACTGCGACACCCCTCCGACCGATATGGCACTCGCCGGACCAGGCGCGGGCCTGCACGCGTCCATCCTTCGCCAGGATTCCGGACCGGAGAGCGGCGGTGTGGTGGAGCCGGGAGGTTGCGTTGTCGCCGGCGTCGTAGGCGGCCCGTCCGGCGGAGGAGTACAGGTCGCTGAGCGTGCGGTGCAGGGCCTGCTCCACGCGGGGGCCGTAGGTGCAGCCGTCGACCGTGTTACGCAGGCGGTCGATGTAGGTGGTGGCGGCGGTGAGGAGGGCGCCGCCGCCGATCGCGGTGAAGTGGGCGTCGAGTCGGCCGATGGTCGCGGCGACGCGGTCGGCGTGCGCCATGGTGAGGCGTCCGCGCACTGGGGTGTCCTCCAGGCGGAGCGCGAGGGTGAGGGTCGTGGCGGTGGACGCGGTCAGGAATGCGCGGCGTTTCACGGGTTCCTCCTGCCCTGGCCGCACCGAGGAGGGTGGGGCGGGCAGGCGGCTGGTGCGGCCGCGCGGCACGAATCCCATGGCCTCGGGCGGCCGGTCGAAAATCTCGGCGAGAGCCAGAAGGTAGCGGCCGGTCGGCCACCGCACGGTGCCGGAGATCCACCGGCGTACGTCCCGGTCGGTGGCCGCCCCGGGACGTCCGAAGATGCGCCCGGAGACCTGGTTGACCTCGTCGGCCAGGGACCGGTGGGTGAAGCCGTACTCGCCAAGCAGCACGGTGAGGATGGTGTTGGTCGGTGTGTCCATCAGGCCCCCGGGCGGCTGCTGTTCGAGACGGCGACGGTAGTCCAGGCATCTGGTCCGCGCAGGTAAAACTGTCCGCCTCCCGGCAGGGACTTGCCCGCGTTCTGCCCTGAACCCACCCGTGCGTGAAGGCGTTGTCTGGGAGAAGGCCATCAGTCACCACACTGCGATCGGGAGAGCGCCATGCCACCACCGAGCCGCCGCACCGGTTGGTTGTCGTTGCCGCGCCTGGTGCCGGGCGGCACCCGCAGCGACCCGGCGGCCGGGACAGCGCCGGTCGTCGGGCCAGGCACTGCGGTCGCGCTGTACGCGGTGGCGCCGCTGCGGGGCGTCGAGCACCTGGTCCTCGACGACCTCGCCGCCTACACGCAGGACCGGGGGTGGATCGTCCCGGCCGACTGCGCGGTCGCCGACGCCGGGCCGCTCGACCAAGCCCCTGCCATGCGGGCCGGATGGCAGCGGGTACGAGCCGCAGCAGCCGGCCGCCTGGTCCACGGGGTGGTGATCCCCTCCTTCGCACACGTCGCCTATCGTGCGGCGGACTGGGACGGGGAGCGCGCCTGGCTGCTGGAGCAAGGGCTGTTCGTCGTCGCGACCGACCCCACCGAACTCCAGGCAGGCCTCGAACCGGCGGAGCTGAGGGCATGAGCGGCACCGTGGTGTACGGCCCTTCGGGTGCGGAAACCGGCGGGCTGCCGCTGGACCGTGACCCACACCTCGCACTCACCGCCGCCGTCCCGGCCTGGGGGCCAAACCCGGCAGGCGTACGGGCGGCGGACTGTGCGCAGATCCGCCTCCAGCTCACCGGGCAAGCGCGGTGCGTGGCCGCCGACGTCCGCCAGCGGTTCGAGGCACTCCCGGCGGACAGCGAACTGCGCCCGCTGACCAGGGTCGTGCTGCGGGAGTCGGTGAACCGCCTCTCGACCGGCCCCGCCACCAGCGTCGCAAAGGTCCAGAACCGGGCCCGGCTGGTCCAGGCCCTGTACCGGGCACTCGACCGAGTCCCGGCCCAGGATCACAGGGCGGTGGTCGGAGAGGTCGACGTGGGTCTCCTCACGCAGCTCGCGGACCAGAGTAATCGGGGCGGTCTCGCCCGGATCGACCATGCCACCCGGGAAAGCCTCCACCGCGATGTCGTCCCGGGTGATCAGCAAAACTCGGCGGTCCCGGCCGGTGCCCGCGACGACGATCGGGTCGGCGGCCGCGTTCTCGCCCCACCGGCCCAGGTTGCGGCCGGGGCGGCCGGTGCGGCCCTGCGGCTGGAGCGGCCAGCCCTGCGCGTCGAGCTGGAACGGTACGAGCGCGGCGGCCTGCCGCTGCGGCCAGTCGGGCACGTCGGCCGGTGTGGGAGCGGCTTCGGCCCAGCCGAGCACATGGTGGGCCAGTGCCGACGGCCGCAGCTCCGGCGGCGTGATGTCCGTGGGCGCGTTACTCCGGCCAGTTTCGTATCCCGTACACCCGAAGGATGAGCGAGGAGAAGGGCGGTCCTCTCCGCCCACCGGTGGAGCCCACGCTGGCCCAGGCCAGGGAAGGGCGCGGTGTCTGGGACCCGTGATCAGTGGGCGGTTTTTTCACCGTCCATGAAGCTCCTGCGACGGTTGATTCCGGTCTCTCTGGTTCTCGTGATGGCGACGAGCTGCGTGTCCGTGCAGGGCTCGGAGGCACCGACATCACGTTCCCCGGTCGCGACGCCGGCCGCGCGGTCCGGAGATACTTCGGCGTTGTCGGACTATCCGGTACAGCCTCCGGCGGCCCGGGAGCATCTGGCGCCGATGACCGACGACTCACCCGGCAGGAAGCAGAAGAGGGGGACGAAGTCGAAGGAGAGCGGGAAGCGGTCCACGCCGGTCGTCCCCCAGCGCCCGTCTGTGCAGCAGTTCGGTCGGACCTACGATCCCCCGAAGCAGCGGCGGCAGCGGCCGGCCACGTCTCCTCGCCCCGGCCAGGCCTGCGACATGCGGAGCCTGTGCTCTGCCAGCAGGGGTGTCACCGGTTCAGGGATCGTGGATCTCTGTCGCAGGGCATACGGATGATCTCGCTGACTTCTTCGTATGTCGGCCTTCCGGACGGCGCTCGGCGGTGACATTCGTCGAGCCGTGACCCGCGATGGCGTCGCTCGACGAGTTTCAACCTCAGCCCTCGCCGGCCAGCCTGCCGTGCAGAGCGCCAGGTTGGTCGGCCTGCCAGTCGGCTTCTGGTTTCCGTTGCATTCCTGGCGGAAGCCCACACCTCAACGATCCGCTGAGCGACCACCGTGCCCTGATGACTCATCAGCCACCGCACGCTGAGCCCCTCCGGTCAGGGGAGACGGTCAACCTGCAGTGGCTACATCAGGCTGATCGGGCATCAGCCACACCTTGCTGCGATCGTCATCAGCCCGGTACCGCCGAGGAGTTACGACGGTGCGGAGGAACGTGCGCCGAGGACCGGAGCGCTTGCGCGAGGACCGCAGGTCCGCCCCAACGAGCCGTCAGGTGCTCACCTTTTTCGATGCATAGAGAGGGCGGAGCCCCCGCGGGCCCCTGACCTGCGAAAACGATCAAGGTATTGGCATCTGCCGATGCCTATATCGGCATCCTAGGATGCCGATCCATGACCACTATGGTCATGTCGCCAGGGATCATGGAGTGAACCTCAGGGTTCCTTCGGTGACCTCTGTCGACATGTCGCGATTGGCGAGCGAACGAACCGCAGAGTTCTTTCGCCTACCACAGGCGACATGTCGCCAGCGGTCACCGAAGGAATCGCCGAGTTCCTTCGCTTACCGTTGACGACATGTCGCCTGTGGTAATCTTCAGGAGTCAGGGAAAAGCCCAGGTCAGGGGACGTAAGTGCCAAGTCAGCGCGGCCGAGAGCTGGTCAATACTGCGACCGGTGAGGTCCATGAGCTGTGGGAGCCCGAGGAGGACGGCGGCCAGCGTCGGTCCTACAACCTGGGGGGCAGGCACGGCCAGTTCTCGTTCGAACGTGTACTTGCCATGCTGGACGGCGACTCGGGGATCACAGGAGACGCGTTCCGGGTGTTCTGGTACTGCGGGATCGCGACGTATCAGAGCGGCGGTGCCACGGCCAAGGAGGCGGCGAAGCACCTCAAGCTCACCCCGCAGGCGACGCGAAGGATCGCCAAGGAACTCTCCGAGAACAAGCTCTTGCTGGTCGCCGATGTCGTCGGGCGGACGATCAAGTACAAGGCGAGCCCGCACATCGTGTCCAGCCTCAGCGGCGCGGAGCAGTCCGAAGAAGCCGCCGCGTATCATCTTCCGACTCTGCCGGGCCGTCGCACCGGCGCGAAGCGAAGGGCGTGACCATGCCAGCTACCAGCGAGTACCCCGAACTCGAAGCTCTGCAGTCGCGCATAAGTGAACTGTCCCACCTGAAGCAGAACATCATCATGACGTACGCGATCCTGGGCGGCCTGGAGCGCAGCGTCGAGCGTACGGCGGCCACTCTTGCCAAGCTGATGGGCGTACCTGCCCCCCACTTCAGCCGTGCCCGCCGCGAGCTGGAAGCCGAGGACTGGGTAGAGCTCACCCACAGCGAGGGCCAGGTGAAGTTCTACCGGCTCGGCGAGAGGGCCACCGGCCGCGAGGTCGTCGTCCAGCTGCGGAGCCGACCTACCGCGTGATCTGAGCCGAGAGCGACACTGCCGGGGCCGGGAAGGTGACTCCTACCCGGCCCCGGCTTCTTGCGGAGAACCGGGCCAGGAACAGCGCACTGGTCACGCCGTCCCCTTCCGGGCCGGGCTTCCGCGTCCCGGCGTCGTGACGGCCTGAACATAGACTGCCCGGCATGTCGTGCTCCCTCTGGGAGGGCTGACGGGTGGGGCCAGCGGGTACCGCCGTCTTCACGGAGACGGACCGCGGGCCCCTACGCATGCCACGGTCTCCGCAGATCTGCGCCGCTTCAGGCATCCATCGGGGGACGTCTCCTTGGCCGTGCTCCATCGATTGGTACCGGGGCGCGGCTCGTGCGCCACCTTCTGACCGAGTCGGGGCCGTCCTCCTGGGCCTGGTCGACATCGCCACCCCGCCCTGTGGTTCTGCGTCTCCGTCGTGAGCCGGTGGCGGTCCGAGTGTCAGCGGTCCTCTGGAGCTCTGGGCCTCGGGACGAGGGGGCGGGCCCGTTCTCCACAGGGCGCAGTGCAACCGGTCCGGGCTGGGGCCCGGCGCTGGTGGACGAGGGCAGTACGGCGCAGGGCGTGCAGGGCCAGGTAGCGCAGCCGGCGCAGGGTTCGGGTGGTCATCAGCTGTCTTCGGGGGCGTCGGTGAGTTCGAGGACGACGGGGTCGCGGTGCTGGGTGGCGGCGGTGACGCGGGTGGTGTGTCGGACCAGGTGCAGGCCCATGTCGGCGAGTTCGTCCGGGTTGTGGAGGGAGCAGAGGAGGGCTGCGGCGGCCGGGAGGGTGAGGGGGGTGGTGGTGCTGTAGCCGACGAGGGCGGCGGTGTCGGGGTCGGCGTGGGCGGCGGTGCGGGCGTGGGCGAGGACCCGGCGGGGGTCGGTGACGATGAGTTCGTCGAGCTGGATGCGTTGGGCGTGGACGCGGAGGTCGAGGGGGCGTCGTGCGGCTATTTGTGTGGTGGGGGCGGGGAGGGCGGGCAGCAGGCTGGGGTGCGGCAGACGGTTCATTGTGGGATTCCTTGGTGTGCGTACGGTGAAGGGGACGGACGAGCAGGGGGTTGGGATGGACGTGGTGATCGGGCGCCCGGTGGTGGTGCGGGCTGAGTTCCGGGTGGGCACGGACGAGCTCGTGGAGGACCTGGAGCGGCGCTACGGGCCTGTGAAGCTCGCCGCGTGGACGCGGATGCTGAAGAACACGGGGGTCGTGCACCGGCCGTGGTCGGCTCCGCTGGAGGAGAACGTGGCCCGGGCGGGTGTGGGGGTGCGGTCACGGGCCGCGTACGAGGCGTCCCGGGACCGGGCGGTGTCGGCGGCGCGGGACGCGCTGCTCCAGGAGGAGCTGGGCGCGCGGGATGTGGATGTGCTGATAACGACGCACACCACGTCCTGGACGATCCCGGGCTTGGACGTCGATCTGGTGGGGCGGCTGGGGCTGCGGCCGGATGTGGAGCGGATCGGGCTGGCGACCGCGGCGTGTGTCGGCGGCGGGCACGGTCTGGTGCACGCGGCCCGGGCCCTGCGCGGCCGCCCCGGGAGGCGGGCCCTGGTGGTGGCCGCCGAGGATCTGTCCACCCTCTACCGTCCGGGTGCCGAACTGCCGACCATGCAGGACGTCCTGTATGGCGGATTGTTCGGTGACGCGGCGGGGGCGGTGGTCGTTTCCGGCGTCGAGTCGGCCGGCGCGGGCGACCTGGTGGTGGAGGACGTGTGGGAGCTCGTGCTGCCGGAGAGTTCGGATGCGTACTGGGGTGTGGTCCATGAGGGCGGGGTCACTTTCGATTCGGGGCGGGAGGCCACCCGGGCGCCGGTGCGGGTGGTGCCGTACCTGACGGGGTGGCTGGAGGGGCGGCCGGTGCAGTGGGCGGCGGTGCACCCGGGCGGGCCCGGGATCATCTCCGGGACCCTGACCGGTCTCGGCCTCGACCCGGAGACGGCCGGACGGCACGCACGCGACTCCCTCACGGGAGGGAATCTGGGCGGGGTGGCCTTGTTGGACGTGCTGGCCCGGACCATGGCCGACGGCGCGACCGCGGGGCCCGGTGTAGTGGTGGCCTACGGACCCGGGTTCACCGCCGCCGCGCTGTATCTGCGTGGTGCCCGAAGCCGGACTCGAACCGGCACGCCGTCTAGGGGCAGCGACTTTTAAGGTCGCCGTGTCTGCGTTCCACCATTCGGGCAGGCGGGTCAGGAGGCCGGCGGGCCCAGGCGCAGTTGGTTGAGGACGGGCCCGCGTGCGAGGCCGGGCATTATCAGGGACCACATGGCGCTGACCTGCTGGTGCAGGGCGTCGCGTTCGGCGAGGGCGAGTGCGAGGAGTTGGACGCCGCTGTAGCAGCCGACCAGGGTGCGGGCCGTCTCGGCGGGCTCGATGTGGTCCTGGATCTCGTCGGCGTCCCGGGCGGCGTTGAGGACGGCGGTGACGGCTCCGAGCGGGCCTGCGTAGCTGGTCGCGGTCTGGTACGGGCCCGGTTCGATCGACAGGCGCACGGCGGCCCGCAGGACGGGGTCGGCCAGGATGCTTGCGGTGTACTGGTGGCTGATGTCGGCCAGTGCCTGGAGCCAGAGCACCGGCGCCGGGCCCGATCCCGCCTGCTCGGAGACCTTGCGGAAGAAGGCGTCCTGGTGAGCCAGGACCGCGTCGCCGAGCTCCTCCTTGGACGCGAAGTGGTGGTAGAACCCGCCGCGGGAGACTCCGGCGACGCGCTGGATCTCTGGCGTCGTCGCGCCGGCGTAACCGTGCCGGTCGATCACGATCCCGGCGGCCTCGACGATCCGCTGCGCAGTCCGCTCGCGGCGGTCTGCGGGCTCCCCGCGCTGCTGCATCGTCCTGTCGCCTCCCTGGGCCGCGTCCGACGCTACCCGGGGCTCCGGCAGCACGCCCCCAAGACCCACCGGGGCGTCACGCATCGGCGCACTCCAACCGCTCCGGACAGACGGTGCCCCAGCGCGGAGCCGTAGCGGAGCCCTGGAACAGGGCCCACACGCATTTCCCGCCGCACGGGCGCGGGGCCCATCCGTAGTCGTAGGCGAGCGCGTCGACCAGGAGTAGGCCGCGGCCGCCGTCCTCATCAGTATGGACGCCGGCTGGGGTGTCGGGGAGCGGCTGGTCGCTGGCGTCGGTGACGGCCAGGGCGACGTGCCGGCCCGCCGGGTCGACGACCAGCTCGACCTCGATGTCGTCCAGGGCCCCGGCCGCCGCGTCGGCGGCGACCGCGTTCGTCATCAGCTCGGAGACGACGAGCACGACCTCATCGCGTACGTCGGCGGGCAGCAGCGGGGCCGCCCAGCGCCGTGCGGTACCTACGGACGCGGGGACCGGCGGCAGTTGCAGACACGTCATGACGGAACATCCTCCAAAAGCTCGGATCCGACCAGACAGACAGGTCTGTCGGTCTTTTTCCAGAGAACGCCCGCGAGCCGCCGGGGCGGAAGGGCCAGGTCTGGCCCCGGGCCAGGTCTGGCCCGGTCGCGAATGTCCCAAATGGGTACCGTGTGGACAGGCCGTACACCTGGAGGTGCGCATGCGAGACGTGGCTCCCGATCTGCCCGCCCTCCTGAAGCGGTGGCGGGCCCGCCGTACTCTGGCCGATCTGCCCGGCGCGGACCCGGCGGCCGGCGACGGCCCCGTCACCCAGACGGTGATGGCCTCCCAGCTCGACATCAGCGAGCACCACTACCGGCGGCTGGAGACCGGACGGCGCCCGATGAGCAGCGACGTCATCGCGGAGATCAGCCGCGTACTCACCCTGCACCCGGACGAGCAGCTGGCCCTCTACCGGTGGGCCGGGCGTCCCGCCCCTCCCCTGCTCTCCCCCATCACCCCCGACGTCCCGGACGACCTCCGCGACCACATCGGCAGGCTTCCCTTCCCCGCGCTGCTGGAGGGGCCGGACTTCGGGATCCTCGCGTACAACCGCCGTGCCGCACGCGCGTGCCCCTGGACCACCCGACCCGGCGCGAACGTGATGGTGGACTTGCTCCTGCCCGGGCCGGGCCGCGACCAGTGCGCGCAGTGGGAGGAGCACTGGGCACCGCCCCTGCTCGCGCAGCTGCGCCAGGGAGCGCTGGCCAACAGTGCGCTGCGGGCGATCGTCGACCGGGTCTGCGAGGACTCCCAGGTCCGGGAGCTCTGGCACCGGACCGCGGACCTGCGCCGCCACGCCTACGGCACCACCCGGCCCATGCACCTGGACGGCTGGCGTCCCCGGCCGGCCTGGGTCCGGATCATGGGATGGCAGCCGCTCCATGAGCCGAGCCTCCGCGTCATCACCGGAGAACCCGCCAGCGTTTCTGAGGAGGAGATGGCAGCCCGTTTCGACGACAGAAGAAGGTCGCGATAAACGAGGCAAGGGCGAGAGGTCGCCCGTTTCCTTCGCTGGACAGCTCGTTGCTTCGTCGGGGGCGCTGCGGTCCGGCGTCTTCTGGCCGTCGGTGCGGAGTTGAGGACGGGCGGGTTTCTGCTGCCTGCCCGCGTCCCCTGGCCGGATCGTGGAGGATGTGGTCCGAGCCCGGACGTGGCGGGCGGAGTTGGGGGAGGGCACGGGGTGAGTATCGAGCGGGAAGCGGCGGGGACGAGCAACAGCATCTCCGGCGGCCGTCAGGATGCCGTGGTCATGGCGCGGGAGATCTCCGGGCCCATCACCTTCACCACCGGGGGCCGGCGGGTTCCCGCGTATCTCCAGGATCCTCTCCGGTGGGCGCTGGCCGGGGAGTGGGATGCGCTGGCGGCGGGTGCTCACCGGGCGCGCCCCGACGACTCCGGGGACGCTGTGCCCCCGTACGTTCCCCGGGACCAGGACCCGGTGATTCGTACCCGGCTCACGCGGGCCGCGGACGAGGGCGGTCTGGTCCTGGTGGTCGGGGACTCCACCGCGGGCAAGACGCGGGCCTGCTTCGAGGCACTCCGTGCGGAGCTGCCGGAGTACCGGGTAGTGGCCCCTGCCGGGGGCGCGGATCTGATGGCCGCTGTAGAGGTGATCGACCGCACCAGAACCCGCTGCGTCGTGTGGCTTGACGACCTGGAGTCCTACCTCGGGCCCGAAGGGCTGGAGCCCGGGCTGCTCGCCGAACTCGTCCGCCTGCGTATCCCGGTGCTGGCCACGATGCGCCACCAGCAGTTCGAGATCTTCGCCGCCCCGGAAAGCACCTCCGAGAGGGGTGCGGAGCACGCCAGGGCGGCGACCGTTGGCGCGAGGGTGCTGCGGCAGCTGGAGACCGTGGAACTCGACCGGGTCTGGAGTACCGGTGAACTGGAACGGGCGGGCGAGGCGGAGGACGACCGGATCGCTGACGCCCTGGCCCATCACGGGCCCTACGGGATTGCCGAGTACCTCGCCGCCGGCCCCGCACTGTTCCAGGAGTGGCACCGCGCAGCCCGCCCCGGCGGGCACCCCCGCGCGGCCGCCCTCATCGCGGCAGCCGTCGACCTCTCCCGCACCGGCCTGCGCCCCCCGTATCCACTCGACCTTCTCGCCGACGTTCACGAGCCCTACCTCGCGATAGCCGGCGGGCCTCTCCTGCGCCCCGAATCGCTCGGCACCGCCCTTGAATGGGCAACCCGTCGTCGCCACGGCGTCACGAGCATGCTTGTGCCCACGCAGGACCCGAGCGCCTGGAACGTCTTCGACTACCTCGCCGACCACACCGACACCCCCGTCCTCGACACGACCTGGCACGCGGCCTTCCAGCACACCGCAGACACAGACGAGCTGGCGATTATGGGATTCCATGCCCATCGTGTCGCCCCGGTCTTCGCCGAGAAGTTCTACCGCCCGGCTGCTGAGGCCGACCGGGCCGACGTGATGAACAACCTCGCCGTCCTCCTGGCCGCCATGGGCCGGTTCGAGGAGGCCGAACGCTTCCAACGCCGGGCCGCTACTGCTGGAGACAGCGACGCCGTGTTCAACCTTGCCGTCTTGCTGGGCGACACAGCCCGCTCGGACGAAGCGGAGGCCGCCTACCGCCAAGCCGCCGACGCCGGACACACCAGCGCGATGTTCAACCTCGGCGTCCTGCTGGGCGACACAGCCCGCTCGGACGAAGCGGAGGCTGTCTACCGCCGGGCCGCTGAAGCCGGACACACGGACGCGATGAACAACCTCGCATTCTTGATGGACACCGCAGGTCGTCAGGACGAGGCCGAGCGCCTTTTCCGCCGGGCCGCCGACGCCGGGCACCTCGACGCGATGAACAACCTCGGAGTGCTGCTCGCCGGTGCGGGACGTCCGGACGAGGCGGAAGCCGCCTACCGCCAGGCCATTGACTTCAGAAACGTCAACGCGATGAACAACCTTGGCAACCTGCTGGCCCATAGGGGGCGGCCGGACGAGGCCGAAGCCGCCTACCGTCAGGCCATTGACGCCGGACTCGCTGACGCAAGGGCCCACCTCGGCATCCTGCTGGAGGACGAGGGGCGTTTGGACGAGGCGGAAGCCGCCTACCGTCAGGCCGCTGACGCCGGACACACCGGCGCGATGAACAACCTCGGGTTCATGCTGGCCAATGCCGGTCGCACGGACGAGGCCGAAGCCACCTACCGCCAGGCCGCCGACGCCGGACACACCGAAGCGATGCACAACCTCGGGAACCTGCTGGTCCGTGCGGGTCGGCCGGACGAGGCGGAAGCCGCCTACCGCCGGGCCACCGACGCCGGACACACCGAATCGCTGAACAACCTCGGCAACCTGCTGGCCGGAACAGGCCGCCTGCCCGAGGCCGTCGCTGTCTACCGCCAGGCCGCCGACGCCGGACATACCAGCGCGATGAACAACCTCGGATTCCTGCTGGCCAGTGCGGGGCGTCCGGACGAGGCCGAGCGCCTTCTCCGCCGGGCCGCCGACGCCGGACACATCAACGCGATGAACAACCTCTGCAAACTGCTGGCCAGCGTGGGGCGGCTGAACGAGGCGGAGACCGCCTACCGCCAGGCCGCCGGCGCCGGACACACCAGCGCGACGAACGACCTCGCCGTCCTGTTGGCTGAGGCAGGGGGCGCGGGCGAGGGGGAGGCGGGTGGCTCCACCGGTGACGCCCCCGCTTCTCGCCGGAGGTGACGATCTCCACGGCTGCTGCCTGCGGGCCCGGTCCCAGGGCCCCGGGCAAGCTCGGAGCGCCTACGGAACGCCGGGGCTGGTGGACCGGTGAAGATGCGGGTTGACCGGCCCGGCGTGAGGATCACCAGTACGGGCAGCGGCCCGGGGCGCTCCCGCCCCGGCTGCTCGCCGGCGTGGTCTCGTGCCGCGGGCCCTGGAGGTAAAAGCATGCCGCGACCGCTGTGGAGCGGAGCCATCAGCTTCGGTCTGGTCACAATCCCGGTGAAGGCCGTATCCGCGACCGAGGACCACGACGTCCACTTCCACCGGGTGCACCTGAAGGACATGGGCCGGGTGCGGACCCGGAAGGTCTGCGAGCTCGACGACCAGGTCGTCTCCCAGGACGAGATCGGCAAGGGCTACGAGATCGCGAAGGACCAGACGGTCCCGGTGACCGACGAGGAACTGGACGCCATGCCCTTGCCGACGGCGAAGGCGATCGAGATCGCCGCGTTCACCGACGCCGACAGCATCGACCCGGTGCGGATCAGCGACTCTTATTACCTGGCCGCCGACGGGCAGGTTGCCGCGAAGCCGTACACGCTGCTGCGGAAGGCGCTGGAGCGGTCCTCGAAGGTCGCGGTGGCGAAGTTCGCGTGGCACGGGCGTGAGCGCCTGGGCCTGCTGCGGGTCAGGGAAGGGGCGATCGTGCTGCACGCGATGAAGTGGCCCGACGAGGTCCGCAGCCCCGAGTCCCTGGCCCCCCGGGAGGTCGAGGTCGGCGAGGAGGAGATCGCGCAGGCCCTCCAGCTCGCCGACCGGATGACGATCGAGGACCTGTCCGGTTTCCGCGACGAGTACCGGCAGGCGCTGGAAGGCATCATCGCGGCGAAGGCCGAGGGGAAGCCGCTCCCGGCCCCGCCCGAGGAGGGGAAGCAGGACAAGGGTGAGGTCGTGGACCTGATGGCCGCCCTGAACGCCTCCGTCGCGGCGGCGAAGGAAACGCGCGGCGAGCACGGTGAGGACGCCACCGTGCACGAGATGCGTCCGTCGAAGAAGACCGCCCGTAAGGCCCCCGCGAAGAAGACGGCCTCCTCGAAGTCCGCCGCCGCGAAGAAGACGGCGGCCGGCCGCTCGTCCACGGGGTCCGCGAAGACGACCGCGAAGAAGGCGGCGGCGAAGAAGCGCAGTGCCTCCTGACCCTGTGGGCGCGGTGCTGCCGAGGATCGAGCCGATGCTCGCGACGCCCGGGGCCCTGCCGTCGTCGGCGGTCGAGGACCGGTGGGCGTTCGAGGTGAAGCAGGACGGCCAGCGGGCCATGATCTACCTGCCCGGAGACGGGACCGTGCTCGTCCGCTCACGGTCCGGCGCGGACATCACCGCCGCCTACCCCGAACTCCTTCCCCTCGCCGACACCCTCGGCCGGCACGCCGCCGTGCTGGACGGCGAGATCGTCGCGCTCGACGACCAGGGGCGGAGCGACTTCGAGCGGCTCCAGCAGCGCATGGGGCTCGCCGGCTCCCCCGCCAAGGCGGTGCGCATGGCCGCTCAGGCGCCCGCGCACTTGATGCTCTTCGACGTCGTGCACCTCGACAGCCCCGTAACCGCACTGCCGTACACGCAGCGGCGCGGACTCCTGGAAGGTCTCGGGCTGGCCGGGCCGGCTTGGTCGACGCCCGGGGCGATCGTCGGGCACGGTGCCCAGGCATGGGAGGTGGCCCGGGACGCCGGGCTGGAAGGACTGCTCGCGAAGCGGCTCACCTCCCGGTACGAGCCCGGGGTGCGGTCGAAGGCGTGGCTGAAGATCAAGATTCACCATCTCGCCGACGTCGTGATCGGCGGATGGGTTCCCGGGCGCGGCCGGCTGAACGGGCTGCCCGGCGCGATTCTGGTCGGGGAGCGGCGCGAGGGACTGCTGCACTACGCGGGCAGGCGTCGGTACCGGGTGGAGCATGGCCGAACGCGCCCGCCTCGCCGAGCTCCTGCGGATCGCGGCCGCCGACGCCTGTCCCTTCCCCGAGGTCCCGTCGGTGGCCGGGGCACGATGGGTGCTCCCCCGGCTCGTCGGCGAAGTCCGCTACTCGACCCGCACCCGTACCGGACGCCTGCGCCACCCCTCGTGGCCCGAGGAAATTTCACGCACGGACGGCACCAATGCGACCGAACAGCACGTCGCAGGAGGACCTGATTGTTCCGTGACTGCATGACGCGCATCGACGACGCCGCCGTACGCGTCCTGGCAGCGGCTGCGCCCCGACCTCGCCCCCGACGGCCTCACAATAGGTGCGGCCTCTCCCGCGCTGCCGTTGATCCTTCTGGGAGATAGAATCACATCAGGGGTAATTTGTACCTATTTGAGAGCCCCTGGAGGTCTCAATGGCCGACACGCTTACCTCACACGGTGAGGTCGAGGACTGGGACGGACTGGTCGCCGAAGGAGTTCGGCTGACCGGTTCGGAAGGGTCCCTGCAGTTCCGTCTCGGAGACCTGGGGCTCGATCTCGTCCCTCTGCCTCCCAAGGGCAAGCGTCTCCCCATGGCGAAGTACAAGCTGCTGGCGGACTTCGCGGAGGAGATAGGGCAGACCCGCGAGCGCTTCGAGGAGTACCGCCTGGTGGCGGGCGCGTGGCCCAAGGCCAAGCGGAACCGCCAGGTGTGCTGGACCGTGCACGCCTACTTCGCGCGGCATCCCGACCGCTTCCTCATGATCAACAACCCGCCGTTGTACCGGCGCTCCGGACAGCGCCGCTGGACCTGCGACTCCGCCAGGAAGGTTCTGGGCTGGACCTCGGAAGAGACCGAGCCCACCACGGAGGACCGGCTCCGTCAGGTCGAGGAGATCCTCGCCGCCGACGACGACCTGGCCGTCACCGTCGTGGAACGGGCGATGACCCGGGAGCCTGTGGTCCGGAAGGTCGCACAGCGCCAGCCGGCGCGAGACGCGTTCAACCGCGCCCAGGTGGAGGAAGTGCGCACCGCGCACGAGGCGACCCGCCGGATGCCCGAGGTACAGCGCATCAACGAGGAGTCCGAGGTACTCACCGTCCTGGGACTGTGCCACTCCTTCTCGCACGGAATCGGCCGGGCCCTGCCCGGCCTGCACCTCGCGCAGCTCTCCGAGGACGCCCAGGGTTCCATCCGCGAAGGACTGGAGCGCGTGACGGCTGCGGTGGGCTGGACAGAACACGTACTGGAGACGGGACAGACCGACATGGACGCCGCGCTGGAGCGCTTGATCGCCGGGGAGTGACGAAGGAGCACGTCCGGCCGACCACCCGGGGCCGGAGAGTGAGCACCATCATCGTGCCGGGCCGCCCGGCACAAGAAGAGGTTCATCATGACTGCGTACCTGAAAAGGGAGGAGAGTGCTCAACGGATCGTCGACGCTCTGGATGCTGCCGGCGAACGGGGAATGACGCTCTCGGAACTCATTCACAGCACGGGCATGACCATCGGGCAGATCCGCTACGGCATGGGCTTCCTGCGTGAGGCAATCCCCGGGCTCAAGGACAGCCAGCGGGTGTACTCCTATGACCCGAACGGTCACCTCTACCGCACCGCGTACGTGGCGGAGGTCGTGGAGGCGTACGAGATCATGCGCATCTCCGGCGAGGCCACCCGCAGCTACCGGATCCTGACCGGCACGGTCCTTCCCCACGCGAAGAACAGCCGCACCAAGGCAATCCGCATGCTGCGCCGGCATCTGGAGTTGGTTGTCGAGGAGAGTCACGACCTGCTCGATCGAGAGCCCATCTGACCGGCCTGCGGGGGCACTGCCGCCCCGCGGGGCTATCGGCCGTTGCGGGGTGCGGGGATCCGCGGGAGGAGTTCCCACAGCGGACGGCCGCCACTCGCCCACGTCGCGAGGACCCGCCGGTCGGCGAGGTGCATGTGCAGCTGCGCTGCGAGGGGTGCGCAGCGGGTGGAGAAGCGGCCGTTGGTGACGACGAGGACGATGTCCGCGCCGTAGATCTGGCGGGCGGTGCCGTTGACGCGCTGGAGGTCGGGGGTGCCGACGGCTGAGCCGCGGTCGCCGTCCTTGCGGTGTTTGGCCTGGATGACCCATGTGCGGCCGAGGGGGTCGGTGGCCAGGACGTCGGCGCCGTTGTCTCCGGCTCCGCCGATCTGGCGGGCGTCGGTGCACCCGTCGCGGCGCATGAGGTCGCGGATCGCGTACTCGAAGTCGCGGTGGTGCAGGGCGTCCAGTTCGGGGAGCCCGAAACGCAGGGCCTGCTGTCGCGTACGGTCCCAGGCCCGCTGCTGCTGGCGCCGGTGGGCCCACCCGGCCGTAACGACCGTCGCCGCCGCCCCGAGGACGATCAGTGCCCACCAGTTCGTCATGAGCCAGGAGACCGCTGCCCACACGGCGGCCGCGGCCAGGACCACCGCGCCGAACACCAGCACCTGGACGTCGAACTGCCGCCCGCGCCGACGGGACCAACGCCGGCTCCGGGGGCGGTAGGAGGTACGGCGGCGCGGTGCGGACCGGCGGACGTTGCGCCGGGGCGCGGGCCGGCGGCGGGGGTAGGGACGGCGGGTGGCCATGAGGGCGTCTCCGGAGAGGGTTCAGCGGGAGGAGTCGGTGATGCCGGAGGCGAGCTGGCCCAGGAAGTCGAGGATGCCTTCGCCGACCGGGGTCGGGGCGATGACGACGCCGAGGGCGAGCACGATGATCACGGTGAGCTTCTCGTCGTTCCGGCTCCGGGACTCCGTGCGCCCTGCGGACGGTCCGGCCGCCCATGGGCTCATTCGTCGGACACATGCTGGCTCAGGTGTTGGGCAGGTCGACGAACCGGTGGTACTCGGGTTCGAAGCGGACGGTCGCGCTGCCGGTTTCCTGCCAGCCGTGGACGGCGATGAGGTCGACTTCGCTGCGCCGCTGCGGAACGGTCCCCCTCCGGTCGGGTCGGTGCAGGACCACCGCGTTGCGGGCTTCCGCCACGGGGCCCTCCATCGAGCTGAGGTCCGAGAGCGCGGGCGGATCGGTCTCGGGGGCATCCTTGTCCGGGGTCAGGTGAGCGGTCCCCAGGACGGCGACGTCGCGTTCGCGGGCGAGCTGTTGCAGTGCGGCGAACGTCGCCCCCTCGGAGGGTTCGCCGTAGGCGGCCTGGCTGTACCCGTCCATGACGACGAGGTCGAGCCCCGGCTGGGCGGCCAGCTGCTTCATCAGATGCGCGAAGGCCCACTTCCCGGGTTTTCCCGCGCGGCTCCACAGCAGCAGCCGGGACTGCTCCATCGCCTTCCGGGCACGGTCGATGCGTGCGCGGCGCCCCGGATCGATCGAGAGCGGGCGGTCGGTGTTCACCGAGGTGGTGGCGGCGACCAGGTTGCCCATGATCGTGTCGGCGCCGCTCTCGAAGCTGGCGAACGCGGCCTGGTGGCCGATCTCGTCGTTGTGGCGGACCACGCCCAGGGCGAACGCCGTCGCACCGGAGGAGGACCGCGCGGCGGCGACCGTGACGTGCTGCCGGGGAATCGGCCCGGCCAGGGCGTCGAAGTCGGACAGCCCTGTGGCGATCTCCGCAGCGTGCAGCTTCTTCGTCATGGTTTCCCTTGTTCCTGCAGCGGTGGTCATCGTGCGGACTTGGCGTCGACGAAGGCGTTGTCCACGACGATCCGCAGGGGCGGGTCCGTCGGTGCAGGCCGCTCGACGGTCGCGTCCAGGACCGCGGAGATCTCGTCGTACATGCGGATGGACTCCGCGTCCCGGCTGCGTCCCCAGGGTGTATCGCCGCTGGCCCCTCCGTGCGCGTCGTGGTCGAGTTCGCGCAGGTAGTTGGCCAGGCTCACACCGGAGAGCTCGACTCGCTGCAGCCCGTTGGGAAGGGGAGTCAGCTTCGCCTTGATCGGGCGTTCGGTGTTGTTGTAGGGGTCTGGCCCGACGTTGCGGTCCACAACTCCTTACTGGTGTCGATCTGGAAGGTTTTCAGGCCGGCGGCCTTCTGCAGCCGCTGGGAATGTTCCCGCGGCGAATCGACCGAACAGCCGGAGACGGCCAGCAGCAGAGCGGCCCCGAACGTCACCGCGGCGGACTTGGAAATGATGTTCACCGGCGCATTTTCCCGGCCCGCGCACCGCCGTGCCGCGGAGTTGGCGTGAATCATCCGATCGGGTGAGGGGCTCGGGGCGGGCGACGCCGGGGGCGCCGGCCGTCGGATGCCCTTCACGGGGTGATGGTGAGCTGCGCGGCACCGGGCATCGGTGCGCGGCGGCGGGCGGGCAGGCAGTGGGCGGCCCGGTCGACGCCGGCCAGGAGGTCGATGACCGGGATGCCGTAGTGCGCGGAGAGCTTGTCGACGTCGGTCAGCGACCAGGCGGCGGTGCCGGACTGCTTCCGGCTGATCTGCGTCTGGCCCAGGCCGAGCCCCTCGGCGAGGTCGGCCTGCCGCTCCCCGGTCAGGTGCATCAGGGCGGCGATGGTGAGCCGCAGAGTGGCTTCCGTGCTGGGCATATGCGTACTCCGCATCAGGTATGCGCCGCGCTGGCGGCAAGGTCGACAGGCGGGCGGGCTCGTGTGGGCCGCTCGCCGCCGCAGGGCGCCCCAGGAGGCGCGTGCGGCGGTGAGCGGCGCTCAGAACGGCGCAGGGAGGGGCTGCTGGGCCTCCTGAGTCTCACGGACTGATCCGGAAACCGCCGCGAGGTCCGGGTACTGTGCGGCCAGCTCGGCGCGGAGGCGGGCGGTCTCCTCGTCGTCGGCCTGCTTGCGGGCAGTCCGGTCCAGGTCCTGCTGGTGCCGCTCGGTGCGCTCGGCGGCCTCGCGGTAGGCGGTCTCCTCGTCCAGCTCGGCCGCAAGCTCGGCGGCCTTGAGCCGCTCGGTCTCCCGCTCGGCGAGGTCCTGGTCCACGTCCACCTGGCCCTGATCCTGGTGCTCCTGGTCGCTGGTGTGTCCCTCGTGTGCTGCGACGGCGGAGGTACGGGCGGCGTGCCACTCCGCCTCGATGCGGTCGCGGTCGGCCTGGGAGGCGACCCGGCAGCGGCGGCAGAGGCCGGACGCCACGACGGGTCGGCCGCAGGGTCCGGTGTGGCCGGGGCAGGTGCCGTCCTCGGTCTCGGTGACGGGCAGCTCGGCGTCGATGCGGGCGTACAGGGCGTCGTGGGCGCAGATGGCGCACTGTTCGCCGGTGCGGGTGCGGGCGGTGCAGGTGTGCCCGTCGTGGCCGGGGCACAGCGGCCAGTCGAGGTGAGTGGGGCACAGGGTCTCGCCGACGACGGCGAGGGTGGGGCACAGGCCGTCGTCGCCCGCGCAGTCCGTCTGCGGTGCCATCTGGGCCTGGTGGTCGGACCACTCCGGCGGAGTCGGGGTGGGGGCGTCCTCCCAGCGCGGCTGGGGCAAGGGCGCCTGCTGAGGAGCACCAGGCACGGTGGCCGGAGGCATTCCGGCGAGCTTGCGCAGACGGCCGGAGATGACGGCGCTCCTGGAGGTGGTGATCGGGTCGGGCATCGGCAGGGCGATGACCTCACGGACGGTCCAGATGCTGTGTCCGGCTTCCAGGAGCCCGTCGACCATCAGCCCCTGGTCACGCAGCGCGGTCCCCCGCACCCGTAGATCGTTCAGGGTCTCCCGGTCGGCAGCCTCGATCAGCAGCCGCACACCCCGGGAGTCGACCCGCACCACACCGCCGCCCGGGGCGCCCCCCGCCCTTGCTGCGCCTTTTGCCTCCGGCCCGGAACCCGCGGTGGCGTCACGCGTGACGCCACCCCCCTCCCCGCTGCCCCCGGCCGGTACGGGCCCGTCCACCTGGTCCTCCTCGATGCCGCCGCCCCGTCCGTCCGTCCGCGCCGCAGGCGCAGCCTCGCGCACGCCATCACCCGCAGGTACAGACGGACGGACGGGAGGTCCGTCGTTGTTTCCCGGGTTCTTTGACTGGGTGTTCTCACTGGGTTGGGGATCTTCAAGTTCCCCCGTCGACGACTGGCAGTTCCCCCGTGGACGACTTGTAGTTTCCCCGTGGGGCGGCGGCGAGTCCCCCTCGCGGGGGGTCTCTGAGTTCCCCCGTTCGATGACCTCCTGGTCAGGGGCTGGCGCTGTCTGTTTCTTCGGACGCGCCTTGCCCTTGTCGCCGCGTGCCTTCCTTGCGGGAGCGGGCGCGATGGGCGGCCGGTCGGCCGGAGTTAGGGGAGGACGGCCGTAGCGGCCCCGCTCGGTGTTGATCCGGTTGACGTTGCTGAACCAGTCGTACGGGATCAGGAGGTCGTAGACGACGGGGCGGCGGTCGGCTCGGTAGTGGCTGACGTGGCTCTGGTCGCCCCGGGCGATCAGACCGCGCTTCGACATGTTCCGCCAACACCGCTTGACGGTCTCCTCGCTGATCTTCACGCGAGTGGCGATGGTCTCTTTGGAGAGCCACGTCCCGCAGCCGTCGGGATCGGCCTGGTCGGCCATGGCCCCCAGTACCGCGTACTCGTTCACATCGGAGACCGGCGCGTCACCGCTCAGGACCCAGATCATCGCTTCCAGACTCACGCCCCCACCCCCACAGCGAGCAGGTCGTACAGCGGCTTGGTCACGCAGACCGCGAACATCCCGAGCCGGAGCCCGGTGGATCCGGGGCGGCTGACGGCGGTGCGGTGCGAACTGGACGGGAGGCGGCTCACCGGGCCACCCCCGCAGCGAGACGGAACGCGCGAGCGTGAACCGGGGTGCTGGGCCTGGGCGTGATCGTCATACTCAGCCCAAGGTCCTGCGGAGCGCCGAACGTGACACGAGAGCCCGAGGAAGTTTCCAGCGGGACCGTCACAAGCCGACGGCGGGAGTGGTGCGGGCGGTACATGGTGGATCTCCCCTGATCGGGGAGCCGCGGTCGGCATATATGACCTGTTGGTGGTGGCGTCCCGCGTGGCGGGACCCGTATCCTGGGTAGAGGTGACCACGCGGACCCCTGACGGGGCCACAGGATTCACCCCGGCGAGGTCACCTCACCGGGGTGACTCGAATTGCTTGCAGGCTTGAGGGTCGATTGCTTGGAAGCGGGTCCCGTTGTGGCGACGGGACCCGCTTCGCGTTTTCTACGGCGGCATCTCAGTCCGCCCCTTCCCCTGGCGTGCCCCAGGAGCGCAGCCGGGCGGCTACGTCGTAGACGGTCAGGCGCAGGGCCTGGATGTCCATGATCAGGTCGCGCCAGGACTCGTAGACCGCGTTCACCGACTCGCCGGACGCCTCGATGTAGGCGGTGGCGACGCCGTACGCGAACAGCTCGCTGCGGACCGGGAGCGGGCGCAGCAGCACGATCTGTTCCAGCAGGGCCGCAGCCCGCCAGAAGGCGTCGGGCGCGCTCTCGTCCAGGCTGGGTGTGTTGACCTGGTGGCGGGCGACGGCGGCGACCAGGGCGGAGTAGTCCCGTACGGTCAGCTCTTTGCCGAGGAGTTCCTCCTGGCGGTCGAGGAGCCAGCGTATGTCGACGTGGAGGTCCAAGGCGTCAGGCCACCCGGTGCTGGGGGAGGCCGCCGAAGTCGCGGTCGAAGGCTTCGGCGAAGCCCGGCTGTGTCACGGCGGCCCGGAAGGAACCCGTCGCGCGCTTCAGGGCGAGCTGGTTCTCCTCCTCTATCGCCAAGGCGGCGAGATACCCCTTGACGGTCTGTCCGCGGGCGGCGGCGACGGCGGCGAACCGGTCCCGCGTTTCCATGTCGATCTTGACGGTTGTGTCAGCCATAGCATGAGCATACCCAGACGGATACTATTTGAATGCCGGTGTGAAGCGTGTTCGTCGCCGACCGCAGCTCACGGCTCGGACCGGCGGCGCCGCCCGGACCGACCATCGCCCAGCCGGTCCGGGCATGTCAGCTGGCTGCCACACCCCACCCGGGGCCGCCTCGTCGGCCGTGCGGGGGCTGGCTCGTACGCTCACATTGCATCGAGGTAGGTGTCATGTCCTACACCGTACGGGCGGCCTCGACGCAGCAGCACCCCTTTGAGTTGGCGCACGGGCTCTCCCCGATCGCACGGTCGGGTGACGCCTCACTGGTCCAGCAGCTTCGCGGAACCTGGCGGAGCATCATCGGATGCTGACACGCGTGACGAGGAAGGACCTTCCGTTGACAACTCCTGCTGCCCCCACACCCCGGCTGACCGCCGCTGACCTGACCTCGGTGGACGTCGAGGCGCTCGTGTGTTTCATCGACCGCAAGGTAGACAGCGTTCTGGCTGCCAACAGCTCACCGAGTGACGAGTGGAGGGTCGGCCTGGGGATGCGTACCGCGCTGAACTACCAGGCGAAAAGGGTGCGGGAGGTGTTCGGGCAGGACGAGCAGTCCTTTGAAACGGTGCAGGGGCGATTCCGTCAGTGGAACCGGCTGGCGGCCCTCGCCCTGGGGTGGGCGCAGGACCCGGACTACGACGAGCGGTGGAGGGTCGTTCACTACCCCAACGCCGAAGGGGCCGCTATCTGGGCCGCCCTCCGGGGCCCGGATACGTCGAGCGGCTGACACCAGACGCGGCAAAACCACCAGGTGCAACGGCCGGCCACTGGTCGTAACGCTGGTACTCGTCATGGCTGTGGCTGCCGATGCGTCTCCGTCGAGGGCAATGCGGACCAGGCCCTGTCCGCAGGGCGTCTACCGTCGTCGGCCGCCGTTGCCAGTGCGGTAACTGGTGAGGATGTCCAGCCTCGCCCGGTGCGATCCGGCGGGCAGCGCGCACTCGGCATCAGACTTGGCGTGGCACACCGGGCGGGGCCGGCGTTGACATCCACGACCGCCTCGCGCCGGGGCAGCCGTGCCGGCCGCCACAGGGAAGCGAACCTCTGTACGCCCCTGTGAGCCCCGAACCACCCGAGTGGCCCGGGGACAAGACGGAGGGGGAAGTTCACAGAGTCCTGGAGGCGCGGTTCCGTAGCTCTGGCACGGCGATGCGTCTTCCTCCTTGGAGGGCTTCCTGGATGAGGTCACTCCAGTCGGTGAGGTGGAGCCAGTTCTTGCCCATGAGATGAGCGGTCCAGCGCAGGAGGTCGGCGCCGGTGCGCAGCTTCTGGGAGGCCAGCCGGTAGTGGGCCCCCTCCCGGTCCGGGTCGCATGCCTGATGGTGCGCTTGCCACGGGGCTGGTTCCGGGTAGGAGAGGAAGTTCAGAAGATCCACGGGGCCGTCGCTGTGCTTCGCCTCCCAATCCCGTCGCGCCTGGCCGACGTGAGCCACCTGGGTGGTGTCCGCCCATAGGTAGCCGAAGCCACCCCAGATGCGGCGGTCGCACTCCTGGCAGACCAGCACCAGCTCACGATCCACGCGTTCCACCTCCCGAGCCTCTGCGCTGCTTTACCGCACAACGAGCACAGCCGCCCGGTGGGTACGCGCCTACGGGACGACGTGCTTCGCGCCCGGTGCCATCGCCCGGGAGGTCAGCGCCACCCGGGAGCAGATGGCGATCACTGACCACGGGCAGACGGTGGCCATACTCGTCAGCCCTGCCGACGCCCTGGAGCTAGGCCGTGCCCGTGAGACAGGGCGAGCGGAAGTCGCGCGGTCCGCCGAGGCGGCGCAGTGGGACGCGCATCTAGACACGCGCCGCAGTGTCCCACCGCCGGGCTCGTCAGGACAGTTCGCCGTCAACTCCACTGGACGCGAGCGCCCCGCTCCCACCGTTTCTGGACTGGTTGGGGGCGTGTGAAGGTTTCACCCGCCCGACGTAGTTCTCTACCTCCCCCAGGCGCGTTATTCCCTGTGTCCGTCCCGATGCCTGGTAGAGGAGAGAGCCCCATGGCGAGTCATAAGTCGGTGAAGAGGATGCCGACGGGCAGGGGACTTCTTGACCTGCGGGATGCGCGGGTTCTGCCGCTGCGGCAGTTGCGGCCGCCCGGCGCATTGTACCGGACGTGGTTCTTCCTCCCCGCTGGCATGAATCCCGATGTCCCGGAGTCGTGGGGGCTGTTCGGTCTGGACGGCGCAGCGAGGCCGGCCGCGGTGCTGGCGCTGCACGAACTGGCACCGCTCTACGGCGGCGAAATCCCTGAAGCGGCGCTGCGTCTTGATGAGTACGTGGTGGCCCTCAACCTCCCCGTACGCCGGCGTGACGGCCGAACAGCCCCAACACCGCTGAAGAACTTTGTCGCCTCCATCGAGTTGAGGACGGCCACCAAGACCGAAAGGACGCCCTCCCGGGAGGACGTGCACCGCCTCCACGCCAAGGGCATGTTTACCCTCGGCGACGACCTGGCCGCGCGGATCAGCGTCGCACGGCCCCGCACAGCATCGGACGCCTGGTCGTTCCGTGACGGCCAAGAGGTCGGCTCCCGGCAAGTGCATCGGCCCGGGCACGAGGCGGCCCCACCGAACGCGGGCCGACTCGGCAAACTCGGTATCCCGCCCGACCTCCCCTCCGACCTCCGCGATCTACTCGTCTCCCTCGGACAGGAGTACCGCGAAGCTTTCGGTAGGTCCGAAGATCCGGCAACAGTCATCGAGCGCGACATCCGCAAGGCAGCCGCGCTCGCCCGGTGGGCGGCCGAGCCGTCCGCCACCGAGAAGATCAAGACCGCAGCCCTTTCCGCCCAAACATGCGCTGAGGTGGGCCGCCGACGGCTCCAGAAGATCCGCCCCAGAGTGCACCCGGAGAGCTGAAGCTAGATCGTCGCCCGACGCCCTGCGGCCGCCTGTCGTAAATGATGGCGCGCTCACGCGGTCAGCACATCACCACAGTTCAGAAGGTCGGCGTAGACCTCTGCCGGAGATCAGCCCCACAGTTTACGAGTGAATTCGGCCGCCCACTCGATTCGTTCACGGTGCGGGCCCGTCGCGCGGGGGCCTGGTTCATACGCTAATTCAGCGTGTGGTCAAAGCTGTTGGTAGATTATGAGGGGATGAACAACTCTTTGTTCGCTGCGTCGGCAGCGGACCTGACGATCGAGCGCATCCGCGCCCTCGCCACGCGTCTGGACCAGGTCGAGAGCCTGACGTTGGAGTACAAGAGCGAGTACTCCGCGAGTCTGGTGACGACCATCGCGGCAATGGCCAACACCTACGGCGGCATGATCCTGGTCGGCATCAACGACAGGGTGGAGCCGGGCGTCGAGCGAGTGGTCGGCGTCGACGGCCAGGCGACGATCGACCAGATCGTCAGCGGGTGCAGCACGATGCTCGATCCGCCCTGGGAGCCGACCTTCTTCAACGTGCCCTTCGGCGACGGGTCCGGACGCAGCGTCGTGGTCGTCCGAGTGGACGCCAACGTCGCGCCCCGGCCGGTTCTGATCAAGGTAAAGGCGCCGATCCGGCTGAGCGGACGCAACGCCACCGCCGACCGCGCACGACTCCTCCAGCTCGCCCGCGAGGAACCCTCCGCAACAGTGCTGCCCACGGGGCAGAACGTCATGTCACCGAACCTGGACAGAGACGGGGAGGGCAAGGCCACCGCTGACTTCATCCTCCGCACGGGCATCAACCTCCCAATGGGCGAGGCCGCCGCCTGGCGCCCGCTGTCGGAGAAGACCGTGGCCGCCCTCGCCCAGGCGCTGAACGGCTCCGCCCTTCCTCCGGTTCTGCACACCTCGGAAACGGGGCGATCGACTATGCCACGGACTTCCGTCAGCTCGGGCACAACCGAGCCCGGAAGGCCCGGCTGGTTTGGCAGGCCACCGGCCGGCCCACCGAGAATAAGCACCTGGTCGAGGCGGTCGTGTCGGTGGAGCTCCCCGAGATCTACGGCGCTGCGGCGGCGCCTGCGGCCGCGAGCGTCACCATCGACATCATCGCCCGGGTCTGCCAGTACGCTGAAGGCCGAGGCAACGCAGGGTGGACACATCGGTACGCGGTGCCCGACCTGGCCATCCTGTTCGAAGGGCTGCTGAAGACAGCCGTCGATCCGAAGGTCGTCGCGGAGATCGCCCGAATCGCCGACATTGACACCGCCCTGGTGGCTCAGCCGCGCGAACTCCACCTTGTCGCGGACCGGCAGGTCAAAGAACTTCTCTACTCCGGCGGTCTGGAGGAGATCCCGGACGCCGGTGCGTCGGCCGGCGGCATCTTCCGCAGCAATCCGGTCCTGAACCTGCGCAGCGACACCGACCGGCAAGAGCAGGTGGACGACTGGCTCCGGCAACTCGGCCTGGATGCCGGCCTGACCGGTATGGAAAGAGTGGTCGAAGGCTACCGGGCGGCCGCTGCTCGGACCACAACGCAGCCCGTAGGCTGAAAACGCCGTGGTCCCCGGCAGTTCCAGTGCCGGGGACCACGGCGTTATCAAGCAGACCTACAGCTCGATGTCGAGCCGCTCCACGTCGGCAAACTCCACGTCCAGGACCTGGCCCGGGAGTTGTTCGCGCGCGGAAGCACATCCGGGCCAGGCCGTCGGCGGCGATCTGCCGGAGCTGGTCCTCGGTCTCGCCCTGCTCCCGTGCGGTGAACAGCTCGTTCGCGTACTCGGGCGGCAGGGCCTGGGTGATGTCCCGTACGCGGGAGCCGCCGGTGCCGCACCTTCGAACCTGAAGCGGCCGTTGTGATGGTGGCCAGCCCGGCCCGTTCGGCGGCTGATCGGCTGATGACGTGCATGGTGACGTACATGTCCGCCTGGACCTCGGGGCGGGTGTGCTGCCGAGTGGCGGTCCAGGCGGCGCGATGGACGGCGATGGCCTCGCGGTACCCCTCCGGCGCCTCTTGCTGCGCAGGCTCCCTGGACACGGCAACAGGTTGCGGAGCGTCAGCGGGCGCAGGTGTCCGAGCATTGCTGGGCGCGGGAGGGGTGGGGTGAGGTGAGTGCGGCGGGCCGCAGGATCTCCAGCTGTCGGACGGTGTCCGGGCCGACCATGTTGTTGACCTTGGCAATGATCTGCTTCTGGTGGAGGGTCAGCTGGGTGCGGTAGGCGGGTGTGGCAGGGCGCAGGTGCAGGGTGCGGGTGGTGGCGTCGAAGCGGGCAGCGACGGCGGCGACGGCCAGGGCCGTACGCGGCGAGCAGGAGGTGGAGGCCGCCCGTCGTGAGGACGGCGCAGAGACCGGGCGCGGACGGCATACGTCGGTCTCTGCCCGCCTGGGCGCGCGCCTACTGGTGGAGCCGGTGGAGCTCAGCTCGCTGGGCCGTCAGCTCCGCGATGAGCTCCAGGTCCTTCTCCGCAACATCCCTCCCGAGCTCTGCCGCAACGGCACGGTGCATGGCGAGCGCCTCCCGGTCCCCATGGGCGATAAGCAGCACCGACCACAGGGGCTCATCGGCCGGCGTCTTCTGCCCGACGAGCACCAGGAGTTCGACCCGTTCCTCATAGGAGAGCCCCTTGAGCCCGCGGGTACCCGTCTTGCGCTGCAACTCTTGCCACGTACGCATCTCACCGTTCCCCGCCGCCCTCTTCAGCCCACCCCGCACGGACGGGACCAACGACTTGAGCCGCGCGCTCCGTACCTCCTGCTCCCGCCAGGCCGACTCCTGATCGAGGGCGAGTCGCTGCTCTTTCGCTGCGCGCTGCATCTCTTCTCGCGCAGCTCGGTCGGCTTCAGCTTTCCGCCGGGATTCGGCCTCGCGTCGTTCCCTCGCCACCCGCTGCAGCTGTTGCTGGATTGCCTCGACCTTGACCCGGTCCTCGTCCGTCGCGTCCTGTTCGCCGACGAGATCCAGAGCCTGCCGGGCCAGCCCGCCGGGGTCCCTCCGGGCATCGACTCGCTCCTGGAGCTGTTCGATAACGGTTCGCCGCAGCCGAGCCCGCTTCTCCAGCCACCGCTGCCCGCGGGCGTACGCGGCCTTCAGCGCCGCCAGCTCGTCACTCTCAACGCCATCGTTGGAGATGGCATCTTCCAGGCTGAGCATGGCGGACTTGACCCGAGCAGGCGATTCCTCGTAGATCGCGTTGTCGAGTCGGCCTGCGGTCGAGGGCCGCTGCTCGCGAGGAATCGGCGCCGCGGAGCTGGGCGGTGTCACCGTAACGATCGACCGGTGGTCCGTGGCGGGCTGCTTGGTGTCCGTTGAAGTGGCTTGCTCGTGCCGGGGAGAGCGCGCCTCGTCGACCGTGCCGATCCCGTTGGCTGTCACGGTGAGGTTCGCGAGGTCGAACCACCGGGTGTGTTCCCCTGCCCGTTCGATGCCGGCGACGCTGAAGCGCCGTCCGCGGTCGGAGGTTCCCTCCATCCGGATCCGGAACACGTGACCGCGCCGGGTAAGCACTTCGTGGCTGATCCGGCAGCCCGGCCCCAGAATGTGCTCCCACACTTCCTCGTCGTCCCACGCGGGCGCACGGACGGTGTCGAGGTGAACGAGCAGGAGCCGTCCGTCGTCGAGGCGCGCCGTGATGGCGGAGCCGAGCGGGTCGGGGAGGGCCAGATCGGCTTCGATGTTCTGCTGCCGCAGCCACCGTGCAAGGTCTGCCCTGATGAAGAGGTGATCGGCGTCTTCCTTGCCACGCAGCCGACGGTTGCAGGGTCGTCGGGAGCCGGAAGTGCCGTGCGGGTCCGGTACATGGGCGAAGTGGCAGATTTTGTCGGTGCAGAGCCGAGTGGTGAGCCGACGGCCGCATCCGCCCGGCAGGTTGATGCCGCACCACCAGCTGTTCTCGGCATGTTCCAGACGAAAGGCAACGAGTTCTTCCGGGTCCTCCGGGCAGATGACCGGCTCGTCGGACTCCGGGTTCCCGAGGACAGCGGTCTGGATAAGGCGTGTGTCCATTCTGCTCCTGGGTGCTCTATTCGGGCGCTACCGCACTATTGTGCGCCTGGGCACTGACAGCGGGGCAGTTGTGCGGCAATACGCCGGGCGGGGGCTGGTCCGGAGCGCCTGGAGTGGCGGGCTGCTGGCCCGGATCGAGGCGCTGAAAGCCGTGACGTACGGAGGGAGGCCGCCTCCGGCTGTCCCGGCGGGCGAGTGGAAGCCCTGGGACCGTACGCGGCGCGACTCCATCCGGCCTGTGGCCGACGAGGACTCCCTCGCGGCCGGGGGAGCCGCGAGCCGGCTCGCCGATCCGAACGACGTCCGGGTCGAGTACATCCTGAACGAAACGGAGTTGTTCCGAAACTCGACGCCAACATCCGCGAAAGCCCCGCAGGCCGCGGCCGCGTGACTGCTCGGGTCCGGAACAATGCGTTGCCTCGTCAACGCGGCGTCCCCGGGCACGGATTACCGGGACGCGGTTGTCGGTCATGGGGCGGCGGGACCTATTCGGGGTCCTGCTGATGGTGGGTGGCGGCCGCAGAGGTAATCATGGCTATAGCGTGCGCCCCGCGCCTCCTCGCAAGCGCCCCCTCGCGGCAGGGCTGCCAGGCCGCCTTCCGCGATCACGCCGTACGGCCGAGCCGGTCGGGCGCGGCCGCCGCCGGGGTGATCGCTGTCAGCCCGGCCCGTTCGGCCGCGAGGCGTTGCAGGGCACGCGTCCGGGCCGCGCTGCTGTATCGGACCTGCTGCTGGGCGGCGGCTTTGGTCTGGAGTTCTTCGAGTGCTTGGCGGCCGTCGGAGAAGTGCTCCTCGGGTTCCCGGATCCTGTCGCGGAGCTGCCGTTGGGCGGCCGCCTGGACCTTGGGGTTGGTGTGCTGCCGGGTGGTGTTCCAGGTGGCGCGGTGGGCGGTGAGGGCCTGGTGGTAGCCGTCGGCGGCCGTCTCCCGGGTCTTCACCGGTGCCTCCGGCGTGACCGGGGCGGGAACGGGCGACGCGGGCCGGGGGGATCGGTCCGCGGGTGCCGTTCCGGGGGGCAGGACGCGGATGGTGCGCACGGTGCCGGTGCCGGTGCTCTCGTTGGCGGCGGTGATGATGCGGGCGCTGATCAGCCGGAGCTGGGTGGCGTAGGCCGGGGATTCGGGGAGCAGGTCCAGCTGTCCGGTTTCGGCATGGAAGGCGAGGGCCTGGACGTGGTCGGCCAGTTGGGGGGTGATGGTGGCGGCGATGTCGGGCCAGCGTTCCTGGACGGTTCCGCCGGCGGCCGGGATTTCCCAGGCGTGGTCGGTCATCAGGGTCTGGAGTACGGCGGCGAACCCGGACGGTTCGCGTCCGCTGGGCCGGACGGTGCGGGTCCGGTGGCGGCGCGGGGCTCGGCTCTCGGTGGCCCCGCGCTTCTTGGCGGCCTCGCGGGCCTGGTGCAGGGCGATGCGGGCGAGGTCGGCGCCGGACAGTTCCGGAGCGGTGTCCTCGGGCTGGCTGGTGGGGGTGTTCACGTCGGTCATGTCGGCCTCCTACCGGCGTCCATAGGTCATCAGCGAGCTGCGGGCCCCGCAGGCGAGTTGCATGCCGCGGCGGACCAGGTCGGGGCCGTAGAGGTGTTCGGCTTCCTCCCGGCCCAGGGTGTCGACCGCCACGGTGATCGGTGAGGTGTCGCCCATCATCAGCCGCTGGCGGGCATCGTTGCGGGCCTGGACGATCTCGTTGTCCTGAAGGCCCTGCACACCGGACCCGATGGGCATGCTCTCCGTTTCCGGAATCAAGTCCTGGCGGTCGGTCAGGATGGCGCGGCCGCCGGTCGCAACCTCCCTGACCTTCGCGAACGCCGCCGCGACTTCCTGCTGGACGCGGTAGCTGGTCGGCATGGCCCAGTCCCCGTCGTACCGCTCGGTACGGGTGCGGACCTGCTCGATGCGGTGCCGGCGAGCGGCTTCCTGGGAGCCGCGCCACTGCTCGATCGCATCGGCGCGCTTGCCCGGGGTGTCGAGGATGGTCTCGGCACCGGCCAGCAGTACGGCGAGCAGGCCCGAGCCCCGGCGGACCCGGGTTACTTCGCCGCGCATGTGCAGCCAGGCCCGGACGTCGGTCACAGTCCATCCGGCATCGGCCACGTCCCGGGCCACCCACGCGACGCGGGGCACCGCGCAGCCGCGCAGCCAGTCCAGCTCTTGGACGAGCTCCTTCGCCAGCTGGTAGCGCCGCCCGACCTTGTTCGGCTTCCTGCGGCCACCGGCCTGTTTCGCGGACTTCTTCGGGGTGGGGGACTTCGCTTCCCCGCTGGCGAGTCTGTTCTCAGGGGGAGAGTAAGTAGGACCCGCAGAGAAGACAGCTGAGGTACCAACCTGCATTGGGGTGCAACGGACCTCACCGGAAACAGCCGTCACAGCGCCCTGGTCAGCGCCCTTCCGGACACCCTTGACCGAGGCCTTCGAGCCCGACTTCGTGCGCGGCTTGCGTACCTTCCGGGCCGCCTTCGCCGCCAGCTGCGCCATCAACTCCCGGCCGGCCTCCGCGATCCCGCACACCGCCCGCGTGTACTCCGGAGCCGCGTCGTCCCGCAGCACCGTACGGATCCCGAGCGCCGCATCGAACTCCGGCGGCACCATCAGCGCGAACTCCGAGGCCTGCGCCGCTGCACCACGGATCCGGGTGCCCCGCACGACGTACGCGAGGAGTCCGGCCTCCCGCAGCATCCCCAGGTGATACTCCACCGTCCGCTCCGACAGCCCGGTGCGCCGCACCAGGTACTCGATCCCCGGACGGCAAGGGGAGAGCTGTGCGAGCTCCTGAGCAACGCGAACGGTCGTCGGCCCAAGCGCGCGCGGCCCGTGTGACCGGTGCCGCCGCGGCTTGTACAGGCCGGACCCGGCGACCCAGTGGACCGCCTGCATCCAGGAGTAGCCCTCCAGCGCGACCCGGCCCGTCGTCGTCGACAGCCACTGGCACGCCTCCGGCACGAACAGAGCGGGCAACACGGAGACCGCGCCGCCGTCGGCTGGCTGACGCGGGGCAGGAAGCAGCGCGGCGATCGGTGCCGCCACGGCCCTCACTGGTCCATCGCGCCGGCATCCGCCAACGCGCGAAGAGAAGACGGGAAAGCACCCGAAAGGATGAAGCGGCCGCCGCCGCCGAGCAGGAACCCGGTGGTGACCTTGGTCACTCCGGGGCCGTTCCGCGGCGCGAGAACAGGCCGGAAGGAAGGTGTGTGGGCATGCCGATGCTGGCAGTCACGCAAAACGTCGTGCACAATGGCTCCCGTGTTGAAGGGGCTCGCCTCTTGGCACGACGAAGCCCCGAAAGGGCTTCGGTTTCTGGGCAGAAACCTTGTTGAACCGCTCGACCGGGTGGCACCGGACGGGCAATCCCTTCAGAGGGGCCCTGGCAGGCTCCTCCGGTGTCAGATGGGTGCTCCCGGCGAGGCGACGGCTAATCGCTTCGCGGCACGGAGGCCCGGGGGCGGCAGACCCGGATGGGTGCCGCCCCAGAAGGATCTACGTCATCCCGCCCCCCTCATCAGAGGCGTGTACGGGGCGTTTCCGGATTCAGACAGCACGAACACCCCGCCGAAGGACCAGCGACCGAGGTCGCTGAGCCCACGGCGGGGTGCAGTGTGTGCGCGTGCGGGTACGGGTACCCTGAACACGTCGCCACCTCCTGGGTTGTAGGAGTGCGCGGCCGGCCCAAGGACCCCTACGACAAGGTCCTTTGGCCCGAGTGGCCCCTCCCAGCTTGTCCAAGGCTGGTAGACGGGGCCACTCTCATTTTGATCTACGTCGATTGTCACCCTACCGTCCTGGCTCGATCCGATCTGCGCTTGAGGGTGACGTGTCGAGCCCCGTGACTCGGCAGCGTGCTGACGTAACTTCACCGGCCCGCGTCCTCGGAAAGAACGGTCCCGGGATGACGTACCACTTCGGCTGACCGCTGTCCGAGCCAGCCCGACAGGCGGTGTGTCGGGGCCTCGGTGCGCACGTGCTGGAAGCCTTCAGCGCGGTAGAACTTTTGCAGTGCCAGGTTGTCGCGCCAGCAGTCCAGCCGTACCCACGGTTTGCCTTGTGCACGTGCTTGGCTGCCAGCCCAGTCGAGGAGGCGACCGCCGAGGCTACTTCCCTTCGCGGCCCGCGTGGTGATGAGCTTTGCTACGTACACGGCACTATCGGGGGAGTCGTCCAGCTGCCAGAAATCCATGTCGGCCGCAGCGAGAGTCACCGTGGCCAGCACCGATTGGTCCTCAACGACCCAGGTGCGGCTGGCTTCGATATCGGCCATCCACTTCGCCAAGGCCGGACCGCGCGTCTGCGGATTCCTCCACTGGTCAATGCCAGCGGCAGCAAGCCAGCCTTCCGCCTCGATGCGTAGCGCCATCAGGGCCTCGACGTCTGCCGTAGTGGCGAGGCGCAGCATCACCGGTTGATCTCCATTTCGTAGATGATCCGGTTGCGGTCGCCGGGGGCAATCGTGACCATCACGCGGATCGGGACGCCGTCGGCTCCGTAGCCGATTCGGGCGTGCTGGCATACGGGAGTGCCAGGCAGGTTCAGCAGGTTGAGACGCTCAATCTCGGCACTCGTGGGCATCCTGATGTCGAGTTCGTCGCGGATGCGGTGCTGCGGGTTGCCCGTGGCCGCGAGGATGCCGCCGTTCATGGTCACGTCACGCTCCTCCATGAGAGGGGTGCCGTCAGCGATTTCAACGGGGAACCACGAATCGGCGAGCTGGCACGGCTCGCCGTCGACGAGACGAAGTCGTCGCCGAGCAACGACGGGCGTGCCCGGCTCCACGTGCAGCCAGTTCGCGATGTCCTTGGGCGCCGGTTCGGTCGAGACCTGCGGGGTGCCTTGCTCGGGCTCCCTGCCCTGGGCTCGGACCTGCGCCTTCCAGTCGTCGGTGTTGGTCACCGGGTCGTCGCTCCTCTCCCCGCGTTCGTACTCGCCGGGATTCCAGAGCAGCGGGTTGTAGACCCGCACGAACACGCCCGCGCCCTGACGAGCAACGATGTGGCCCGACTCTTTGAGCTGGGTGATGGCCCGGTAAACGAGGAGCTCGCTGACGTCGTACTCCGCCGCGATCTGCTTCGTGCTGGGCAACTTGTCGCCTGGCTTCAGCGCGCCGGAGTCGATCCGGGCGCGGAATTCCTCCGCGAGCCATCTGGATGTGGCCGGCTTCCTAGTCATGGCGGGAACCTTAGCGCAACTTCCGATAGGAAGTAACGGGTGGGGCCGCCCAATCGATCAGCAACCGACTGAACGGCCCCGAGCAGGCTGGCCGATCAGCTGGTCGGCACGCTGTAGCGCAGCACCCAGGCGTCTGGAGCCAGCGTGTGCACGGTTACCTCGACAGCACGGCCCATGCTGGTGCGGCCGACGTGGAAGATGCGGATCAGAAGAGTGCCTGCCTCGATGCCGAGCGCGGTCGCTTCAGCCTCGTTCGCAGGGTGCTGCTGGATCTCCTCGGTGACCTCGGCCTGATCGAAACCGGCCTCCGCCATGCGCGAGATGATCCCGCCCTTGCCCGGGTCGGGCTGCTCGATCCCGGCCGCCTCCGCGACATCGAGCGGGATGTACGAGTCGGCGAGCTGTACCAGGCTGTCGTCGCTGAACATCCGGCGCTTGCGAGTTGCAACCTCGGTGCCGACCTCCACTCCGAGGATCGCGGCAACGGCCTCCGGGGCCGCGTCGCGCTCCACGGTCGTCTCGACGCGCGGGACGCCGCCCAGCTTCCTGATCTCGGTGTCGAACGCTCCACGCGAGGTTCCCTCCTCCCGGCGGGCGCGAAGGTAGCGGGTCGAGGAGTCACGCACGATCTTGTCGCTCACAGTGATGAATCCGTTCTTCTTCTCGTGTTGGTGATGGATAGTCACGCCTCATCGGCGGGTGCGTCCGGGGGGTCGATCGGCCAGGTGTAGCTCAGCGTCCATAGCGGCGTCGACACCACGTGCACGCAGACCTCGACGACTCGCCCCTCCGCGCTGCGGGCTACATGCGTGATCTCGTACACCTGGCGCTCCTTGGGGATGGCCAGAGTGCTGGCCTCCAAGGGACTGGGTGAGCGGACGTTGATGGTCTCGGTGATTGTCCGCTGTCCGTGGCCCAGCTTTTCCAGTCGGGACTTCGAGCCTCCCGGGCCGGTGTCCTGCTGTTCGAGCTGGGTTCCGAACGCGATGCTGCCGGGGAGGTAGCTCGTGGCGAGCTGGACGACGATTTCGCTGGCGGACATGATCCGCGCCCGGATCAGCACCGTGTCCGGAGCCGAGGGATCGACATCGAGCAGCTCGGCGATGCGCGCCGGCGGGCGTCCGCGGCTGATGTCGGTGCTGCTGACCGGATCCATTCCCAAGCGTTCGATCTCAGCCGCGAAGGCGCCGCGAGCGCCGTTCTGCTCCCGCGCGACACGCATGTAGCGGCCGGTTCCATCCCGGTGGATCTTCCCCAGGATGGGCGACACGATCGTGCCGCGCTTCTGGACGCCGATGGTCAAGCCGCGCTCGGTCAGTTCGCCATAGGCCCGCTGGACCGTGGTCCGTGAGCCGCGACCGGCAGCGACGAGGTCGGTGATCTTCGGCAGCTTCGCGCCGGGCAGGTACACGCCCTCGGAAATCTCGTTGGCGAGCTCGTCCGCGAGCTGCTTCCACCGTGGCGTTGCCATGGCACGCCTCCCTTCCTACGGTCTGACGACCTATCCAACCTTAATTCCGGTATTAACGCACGGAACTGCTTGACCGTCAGGAAAAAACCGGGATTATTCTATAGGTCACGCGTGGCGGGCTGTGCACGCAGGGTCACCGCGACGCCGGACGAACTTCCTATCGGAAGTTGTTGACGCCGAGCGCTTGAGGGGCTACGGTCTCAATCAACTTCCGATAGGAAGTTGCAACGGCCGGGAATACACGTCTGGTTGTTGCCCGCACGACCAGTCGCCACTTCGGTGGCCGCAGTAGGGGTCTGAGGCAACTAACTCCCCCTTCGGCGTCCGTGACTGCTGCTTGCACGTCGCAGCGCGTATGTGCTGTCGGTCCGTCAGGACGCCCGGGTCTCCCGGTGAGTCCTGACGCGGCCGAGAGGGCACCCGCGACGCCCAACCCCTGCCATCGTGAGGAGTTGTCCCATGACCGCACCCGTCCGTGAGCGTGAGATCCAGACCGCCAGTCAGAAGCGCAAACGGAGGACGCGGTCCCGCACGATCAGCCCCCTCCCTCCGATCGTCGTCTCCAAGCTCTCCCCGGCCGAGTACGATCTCGACCCCGCCTCCATCTCCCTTGTGTGCCCGACCTGCCGCACGTGGGTCCCGATCCGCGTCGCCGACACGGAGCGGGCCACGGCCAAGCTGGTCCCCCACCACACCGAGCCCGCCGGCACCGAAGACCCGGACCGTTGCCTCCTCGGCAGCCACCGCCTCGTCACGATCGACGTCAACGTCGCCAAGTGGTCCCGCCGCCTGGAGCAAGGTGTCGCGGAGACCAGCGGCCGCCGCGCCGACCGCGTCGTTCGCAAACCCCAGCCGATGCCCACCCCGGCCGTCATGCAGATCGTCGGCGGCCTCGTCGACGACAAGACGGCCCGCAAGCTGCACGAGAGCCACGTCAAGAACTGCACGACCTGCTCCCCCACAACCTCCCGCTGCGCGGACGGCCGCCGTCTGGCCCACCTTGCCGCCCATACTCAGCGGACCGCACCCATCCGCCGCAAGAGGCGGACGGAGCAGGAGGAGTGGGCCGACCGGCGAGCCTGGGCACTGCGCCTGTTGCACGACCAGCAGTGGGACAAGGTTGCCCGCCCGGTCCACGAGACCGACCAGCAGCGCGTCCGCGACGTCCTGACCGCGCTGCGCAAGATGCTCAACGCCCCGACCAAGTCCGGCGCCCGGCCGCTCACCACGTGGGAGCGCGCCGACCTGGAGACCACGATCGCGGTCGTGGAACGGCAGGCGAAAGACCTCACCCACCGCTGGTAGACGTCGGACGAACGACCACGGCCCCGGCCGACCCGATCAGCTCGGGTCGGCCGGGGCCGTGGCTGCTCGTACAGAGCCACGGGGCCAAGGCCCCGCAAAAAGCGACGCACCCCCGGGCTTAGGCCCCCGGGGGTGCGTCTTCGCAGATCACCCTGCAAGAGAGGGCAACATGCGCGTGAACAGGATGACATTCACCCAGACCCCGCCGGCACGTGGGGCCGCCGCGACCGGCACATGTCCGGTCTGTGACGGCACGTTCGAGACGTGCGGGTGCAAGGGTGGCGTCGCCGTCCTCGACCGGCACACCAAGACCATCCCCGCCCCCACGGCTGCCGGTGGATACGGCGACTGGGAGGACAGCGATAACCAGCGGGGCTACGAGCGCGACGAGACCGACCAGTTCCACCAGCTCGTGCAGAGCCTGGTGGGCGACGGCGACGCCCGCGCCGCCGTGGCCGGCCGCCGAGCGCGGCGCACGGTCAAGGAAATGACCGGCCAGTCCCTGCCGCCGGTGCTGCACATGACCCGCCCGCTGACCTTCGTCCCGACCGCTCCGGCGGGGCCTGTGGCGGGCGGGTCGTGCACGAGCTGTTCGGGTGCGGGCGGCAAGGTCGTCGACACCAGCGACGGTGGAGTCACCCGTCAGACCTGGCACTCCTGCATCCCGTGCGGCGGTACGGGGGTGGCCCGATGAGGACCACGTCTACCTCGCGCCCCCTCGGGTCTCTCGCTGCGGAGGACCAGAAGACGCTGTCCGAGAAGGTCAAGGAAGTCAACAAGCGGTCCGAGAACCCCTACCCGAAGTAGTGGAGCGACCGATACGCGCCGCCCAAACCGCGCAGCACCTCGCGGTCCGGGCCCTCACCCTCCACGGCCTGGGCCACCCGCTCACCCTCGCGCTTCTGGCGGCCGCCTCCACCGCGGCCGCCAGGGCGTGGGACCGGGGCCACCCCGTGGATGCGATCCATACCTCACCCGGACAGAGAGCCCGTCGTGCCCGCTGACCTCCACACCCGCTACATGAGCGCGACCGACACCTGGGGCACCCACCTCAAGGGCTGCCCGACCTGCACCGCCGAGCGCCGCTGCCCGGACGGAGCGCCGCTCCGGGAGCGATTCGAGCGCTTGCAGGACGCCTACCTCAACCACCTCCGCGCCAAGAGAGGCACGTCATGACCGTCACCTCCATCGCCACCCGCTGTGCCGCCCCGGCGGGTCTCACCACCGGGCTGGCAGCCGCATACATCTCTCCGCCCGCCCCGATGTTCCTCACCAGCATCCCCACCGGGGCCGGGGCCGACGTGCACATCTACCAGGACCCGGACGGCAGCCTCAGCAGCGACTGCACCGGCTGCGGCGAGTACGCCTGGACGCTCGTGACGACCCAGGACTTTGCCGAAGAGCACGCCGCTACCTGCCTGCGCCCGCCCCGCCGGCGCGCCGCCTGACGGTCTGCCTGCTGCCTCCCCTGCCCGTCCCGGCCCAGTGCCGGTACGGGCAGGGCCGAGGGGAGCCGGACAGCCCGGAACCACCCGACAGAAACAGAGGCCACCATGCCCCAGACCCTCACCGCCGCCACCGTGGTCATCACCACCGAGATGCACGAGAAGGCGGCGCAGCTCGCGCTCGACTCCTACCGCCCGCTGTGGACCGGCGCCTCCGGCGAGCAGTCCACCGGCGAGGCAGTCGCCCGTCACCTGGACGCCACGATCACCCTGCTCGACAAGGACGGCTGGACCCGCACCTGGAACTGGCCCACCGAGACGGACAACACGCTCCCCGCCACCGACGACGAGACGAGCGTCAGGGACATGGTCCGGACCCTGCTTGACTACGTCCGCGACGAGGACAGCGCCACCGCCCGAGGCCCGCAGCGCACCGCGCTCACCGCCCTGGGCCACATCGGGGGGACCGAGCACGGCGACCCCGACACCCGCGACATCGCGCACGACGTCCTCAACGTCCTCGTCCAGGCCCTGACCGACAACACCACCGCCCGGTTCGCCGCCTGGTCGGAGCGCCAGACCCGCACCCACGCGGACATCACCGAGCTGCTCACCGCCGGTTCACGGTTCGCCCGGACCTACGGGCCCGGCGCCCCGGCCTCCGAGCCGACCGCCAGCTGACCCGTACTGCCTGCTGCCTCCCCTGCCCGTCCCGGCCCAGTGCCGGTACGGGCAGGGCCGAGGGGAGCCGGACAGCCCGGAACCACCAACGCCCCGCCGTGGCCCCCGCGCGGGCCGCCTGACCCACCACGTTCACCGCCGCCTCACCGGTCGGCCCCACCAGCACCACGGTGAGGCCGACCGCTGCGTGCGGCCCCTCGCGAAGGAGTTTTCCGTGGCAACCGCCGCCCGCCCGAAGAAGCCGGTCCGGCGAAAGCCGCCCCGGCCCCGCAACACGACCTCCCCCACCACCAAGGCCCCGGCCCCCGTTGTTGCGGCGGTTTGCCCCGAGGCCGCCCCTGCTGTCGCGGACGCCAGGGACCGGGCCGCCGACGCGGCCGACCTGGTCCGGGACCGTGCCCGCAGCGAGAGCGACCGGCTCCTGGCCGACGCCGAAGCCGGCGCGGCCGCGCTGATTGCGGACGCCCGCCGCCAGGCCGAGGCGGTCCGCGCCGGTACCGAGGCGATGGCTCGGCAGGTGATGGCCGAGGCCGTTGAGGAGTCCGGCCGTCGGCTGACCGAGGCGACCAGCGGCGCGGCCGCCGTCCAGGACCGGGCACGGTCCGAGGCCGGGCAGCTGCACACCGAGGCCCGCGCCAGGACGGCTCGGCAGCGTGCCGAGGCCGCCGTCGCCGCCGGACAAATTGAGGCCGCGGCCCAGGAGCAGGCTCAGCAGCTGCTCGCCACGGCGCGTACGGAGGCCGGCGAGGTCTTGGTCCGGGCCCGCCGGGAGGCGGTGCGGATCACCGAGGCCGCCGACGAGGCCGTCCGGCAGGCGGAGACAGTCGCACGTGAGCGGCTGGAGACGGCCACCGCCGAGGCCGCCGAGCAGCTCGCCGTCGCCGAGCGGCAGTCGGCCGACATCCTGGCCACCGCCGAGGCCGCTGCCACAGAAGTAGGGGTGCGTGCCGAGAGCGACGCGGCCCGGCTGCGTGAGCGGGCCGACGCTGAAGCCGCCCAGGTCCGTGAGGACGCCGGGCGGGAACAGAGCGCGGCCCGCCAGGCGGCGGCCCGGGTACGGAAGCTCGCCGAGGAGGACATCGCCCAGCTGAAGGCGACCGCGGCCGAGGACGCCGAACGCCTGACCCGCAGCGCCCGTCAGGAGGCCGACCGCATCATCGCGGCCGCACAGGCCCGGACCCAGGCCGAGCTGAAGGAAGCTCAGGGGGCCCTCGCCGCCGCCCGGATGCGGGAGGCCGACGCCGAGGTCACGCTGAAGGCCGCCGACGACATGGTCACCGAGGCCGGGGCCCGGATGGCGCGGGCCATGGACCGCACCGAGCGCCGGATCGAGCGGAAGCGCCTCAAGGAGACCGCCCGTCAGGAGCGGGGCATGGCAAGGGACGAGCGGAAGGCGAAGGCCCGGCAGCTGCGGGCCGAGGCCCGTGCCGGGAAGCCGACCCGCACGGAGCGGGTCAAGGAGTTCGTGAAGGTCAACGCCGAGCGGCTGATGGTGATCGGGCCGATCACCGCGCCGATGGCGGTCGCCTGGACCGGGCAGGCCGGGTTCGCCGAGGACATCCTCGACTGGGTCATGCCGTTCACGATCCTTTTCGCGGCCGCCTGGGAGCTGTCCACGGCGTTCGTCGGGTGGATGTACCACCAGGCCCGCCGCGGCGGCGACGCCGGAACCCTCTACCGGGTGTCCACGTGGATCTTCGCGCTGGGTGCGGCGGTCATGAACTTCTGGCACGCCTCGGGCAAGCCGACACCCGGCACCCGGGTGTGGGACGGGAAGGCGGAGATCTGGACGGAGCAGATCACCTACTGGAACTTCACGCCGAAGGCCGTGGCGTTCGCCGCCATGTCCATCGTCGGGATGGTGCTGTGGGAGCTGTATGCGTCGCTGATCCACCGCCGCACGCTCCGTGAGGACGGCAAGGTCGCGAAGGCCCGCCCGTCGATCGGCGCGGTCCGCTGGATCCGCTACCCGGTCCACGCCTTCACCGCCTGGTCCCTCGCGATCACCGACGCGAGCCTGACCACCCTGGACCGGGCCTGGGCCGCCGCCGGCGCGGAGCTCGCGGTCCGCAAGACGGTCCGGACCGCGAAGAGCGCGGACCGCCGGGCGGTCCGGACCGGGCAGGCGCTCCAGCGCGTCGTCGTTCCCCGGGTCGGTGCCAAGGCGCACGGACCGGCAGCGATCCCGTCCTTCCTCACGATCACCCGGACCGACCGGTCCGGACCGGGCTACGGACCGGCTCCGGTCCACCCGGTCCATCAGGAACGGCACGCGGTCCGGTCCGGTCCGGCCGACCGGAACCCGGTCCACGGCCCGGTCCGGACCGCTGCGGGACTGGACCGGACCGGCGGACCGCCGCTCGCCCTGGAGGGCGGTCCGGCCGGTCCGCACCATGCTGACCAGGAGAGCATCGCCGGTCCGGACCGGACCGCGAGGTCCGTACCCGCCGCCCACGCGAACTCGGCAGGACGCGTGGTGACGGTCCGGACCCCCGTCCCGCACCCCGTGGTCGACGGTCCGGACCGGACCGCCGACACCCTGCCGGTCCAGACCGGGGCGGAAGCCGGACCGGACCGAACCAGCAACTCGGTCCCGGATCGGTCCGGACCGGAACAGACCGCTGGTACCGGTCCGGTCCGGTCCGGACCGGAGGAACCGGACCGGACCGTCATTGAGTTGACGGACCTGGAACGGACCGCGCTGGACCAGCTGCGGACCGCGAACGAGGCGCTGAACCGGAACAACATCGCACGAGCGGTCCGGACCGAGGGCGGGACCATCGCGACGGACCGCGCCGGTCAGATCGCCGTCGCCCTCAAGCAGCACGCGCTCCTCTGACCGGACCGCCACCGGACCGACCGGACCCGCCGCCCGGGCGCGCAGGCGAGCGCGACGCGCTCATTCCCCTGCCGCTCATGACCGGCGGGCCGCTCGAGCGGGTCCGCGACGAACTCAACAAGCTGCTGCTCTCCCAGCACCCGCGCAAGGGTCGG
>NZ_JBEZYG010000037.1:0-50407 GCF_040638385.1 Streptomyces sp. NPDC026589 | reverse complement strand
GCGGGGACTTATTGTCTCCTCTGGTGGGCGGCGGCGCCCCGCGCGCGTCCTCCTCCGGAGGAACGACGCACGACCCTACGGGTCGTAAAGACGATAAAGCCCTACGGGCTTTAAAACAATTCCTCCGGAATTGTTTATTAATTCCTCCGGAATTCAAAAGGCGGGTGGGTGGTCGGGCAGGTCCCTACGCTCCGCGCTGGAACCGGTGGTGACGGGCCGTTGGGTGGCGCTCCTTCCGGCTCCGCCTACAGGAGAAGCCCGCTGCGCGGGCGGCTGTCTACAGGAGGGGGCGGTTGGGGCGGTCGCGCGTCAACCGGCCGGACCAGGCCCGCCCTGACCCTGCATCACCACCGGCACCTGTGTACAGATTGGGAATCTCCTCTACCTCCGTCCGCAGCGAACCTCAGGCTCTGCATCATACTTTGAGCCCGTGTAGAGATTGGGAATCTGTGCCACCCCCGCCCGGGTCTGAAGGGGTCTGAATGATGCCGCCTTGAATAGGAAACGTGAAACACGGTCAGTGAGGTCTCTTTCCGGGGATGATGAACTCACATCGACGAAGGGAATTCACATGTTGATTGCTGTGATCGCGGTCCTGGGAACGCTCGCCGGATCATTCCTGACAGGCGCTCTCCAGTATTTCACTCAACGGGCGCAGCGTGCCGCTGCGGAATTGTCTGAGCGCCGTGCGGCGGGTCTGGATGCGGTGGTGAATTTATCGGCCGCGCTGGCGGATCACCGGCGGGCAATGGTCGTCCGGGAGGAAATCAGGCTGTCCGGCGGCGACTGGAGTACGGCTCGTGCGGAGAGCCACGCGACCCGATCCGCGGTGACCGGTCCACTCCTTCGAGTGCGTCTCCTGCTGCCCGAGCTGTCCGACGCGGCGCAGCGCGCCGTACAGGCCGCGTACGGCATGCGGGCCGCCGACAGCACGGCAGCGCTCCAGGTGGCGCTGGAACGGGCGATCGCCACGGCGGACGACCTGGTGGCCGCCGCCGGGGCCGTGCTCGCCGGATGAACACCACCCCCGCAGGGCGCGGGAAGCACGCATCGAGCAGCCCGGCCAGCTCTGTGGGCTCGGGACCATCCCCGCATGCGCGGGGAGCACGCGACCGGCTACGGCTCGGTCTTCACGCTGTGGGGACCACCCCCGCACGCGCGGGGAGCACACCTCGTCGGGCGCGAACACCCCCATGGACCGGGGACCACCCCCGCACGCGCGGGGAGCACGAGCTGACCGTGCGGATGCCGTCCATGACGTCGGGACCATCCCCGCACGCGCGGGGAGCACACGTAGCGGCCCTCGGAGGGAACGTTGGCCCGGGGACCATCCCCGCACGCGCGGGGAGCACTCTTCGTGACCTGCGACGCTACCGCCCCGCCCACCAGTTTTTCTCCACTTTCCGGGTTGGTGCGGCGGGGTCTCACCATCGCCGGGACGCCGCTCGCCGTGTGAGGACGGCTTGCCCTACAACGTGCCTTACAACTTGCTCTGCAACTTGCCGTACAAGTTGCCCTACAACTTGCCTCACCGGCCCCCCAGGGCGGGGAAAAACCCCACGTCACAGGCTTGGTCAAGGGGGTCGGGCGGCGCTGACTACTTCTCTACAGGGGTACCTGGAGAAGTCGAGACCCGTTCCGGGTCCGCTGCGGAGCCGACGAGGTAAAGCACCGCCAGGAGGACCGGCCCGGCCCCCGGCGGTGGCGTGGTGCCGTGGGAGGCTGCGCGGTGCCCGGGGCGGGCGGCCGGCGTGTGGCGCCGGATACCGAACGCCCGCCCCGGGCGATCTGCCGCCCGCCGGAGTTCACTGCCTCGCGCGTGCGCGACACGCGCGCGCCTTGGGACCCCGGGGAGCACCCGGCCGGGGCGGTGAAGAAGAACTTCCCGGGTCGGGTTCGCCGCGCTGGTCCTGGTGGTGGTTCCCGGACCGGTGATGACCGATCGCCAGCCCTACATGCGCGCGTGCAGGCGCGCATGTGGCACCGCGGATTCATCGGATCGCGGTGGTGATGATGAACCGGTGGGCCGGGCGAGAATCCGGGGATGAGCGACCGCCGCCCGCTGGGCACCGGACCGACCCGAGCCGACGACACGACGGGCACCGGTCCGCAGCCGGCGCGAGCCGGGCTCGCCGCGGAACGCCTCCCGACGATCCCGGCCGCCGCCGGGGCACCGGCCGTGCGTCCGCAGCGGCGGGTCCTGGGCGCCGGGGTCACCCGCCCGCATCTCAGCTCAAGGGGGCCTATGTTCGAAAGCACCAGGTCACCCTACCCATCGGGCGACCGCCCCGGCCGCTGCTGTTCACCGCCCCGCACGCGCACGACACGCACACACCATTGGGGCCGGCCGGAAGCACCCGCCCCGGGGCGGCGCAACACGCCGTACAGACCGCGTACGACATGCGGGCGGTCAACAGCCACGCCGCGCTCCAGGAGGCGCGAGAACGGGCGATCGCCACGGCGGACGACCTGGTCACCGCCGCAGGGGCCGCACTCGCCGGATGAACACCACCCCCGCAGGGCGCGGGGAGCACAAGGTCCCGCCGACCCGGGCCCTGGAGCGGGAAGGACCATCCCCGCAGGGCTGGGAGCACACGTCGCCGGACTCGTGGTCGAACTTCGGGTCGGGACCATCCCCGCATGCGCGGGGAGACCTTCCACTTCCACCAAAGCTCCGAAGGCACTTGCACCCGCCTGCCCCCGGAGCCGTGCTCGACGCGGCCCGGTAGTCCGTGCCGCCATGCGTGCGGCAGGCACGGGGAGGCCAGGGCATAAACCCAGCACAGGACCCATTGCTCCGGGTAACGCACCGGGGAGCGTGGCGGGAGGCATGGCAGCGGTCGGTGACCCGTCCTTCACCCGCTGGCTCTTGCTGCCGTCCGCACGGCAGGAAAGCGATCAGTACGAGCGTGTTCGCCGCGCGGGTGCCCGCTGCGGTGCCCGAGCCATTCGGTTCGGGCACCGCGCGCCCTCTTTTCAGATGGCTATCCAGAACGCTTCCATCCAGCGGTTCTCACCGATGCTCCCGATCCACTGGTCGTACGACCATAGGTCTGTGCCCTTCCAGCCCACGTCCTGCACGTGTGCGGCGGCTTTTATGGACTCGTTGGTGCTCCTGAAGCGCAGCGCCTGGATCGGCTGACCGCCGGCGTGTGAGAATTCGAAGCTGCTGCCGGGCGCTATGTGGCGCTCGGTGCCGGTGCCGGTTTCCGCCCAGTGCGCCTGCACGTTGAAGTTCATGGCGCCGGTCGTCCCGACGTAGAACTTGATCCTGTCGATCGGCTTGTTCTGGCCCACGGTGCCGGTGTAGCCCGGACTGCCGTCTGTGCAGAGCGTGGCCGACCACCCCTGGTTCCGGACATGCGCCTGGAAGCACACGGCCCGGCCTTCAGATGCTTCGCTTCGCTGCGCGCCCGCCGCGTTCGCCTGCCGCAATTGCTCCGGGGTCAGCTTGGCCACCTTGACCACTTCCCGCGTCGTCGGTGCGGGCGTGCCGGCTGCCTGTGCTGCCGGAGACATCCCGAAGAGCGTCAGTGCGGCAAGTGTCGGAACAGAAAATCTTGAGAGAACTCGCACGATTGACTCCAAATAATTGAAGTGGCGATCCCGTGCGCATAATCCAACCGTCATAAGGTCATGCAGGTCCACACGAGAAGTGGACAAGTAACCCGCCACTCATGCCCTCCGCCCGCGAGCGGCAGCGTGCCCCACTCGCGGGCGGAGCTTCTGGACAGTACTGACCCGCAGATCTCTGGCGATCGCGGTACTGCCCTCGCCCCGGGCGAACCGCTCGGCCGCCCGGAGTCGTAACCCTTCGCGGAACTGCTGCCGTTCGGCGGTCAGCCCGCCCCCTTGTGGATACCGCATGACTCCGGTGATACCGCATGACTCCGGTGATACCGCAGCCACCGGCCAGCCGTCACCCCCTACGACACCACGCGTTCCACCTCAGTAATCGTCGCCTCGGGCCGCGACTCGTACAGCGCGACCGAGTCCGCCTTGAACTCGGCGGGTAGTTCGTCATGACCACGAGATGTCCCGTTCTCAGATCGTCCAGGCCCCCGAGCCACACGCCCCGATGTTGGCAAGACGGCCGAACGCGCTGGGACGAGCAAGGAACACCGGGCCCTCGCAAGGTAAACACCAAGCTCAGAGCCGCGATCGAGGTCTGGTCAAGGGGTGGGCCGCCCTTTCTTCGCAGTCATGAGACATAGATCACAAGGTTCCCCCTTGTGTGGAAAAAATGGATCACCAACACTTGTATGTGAGCGCATATTAGGAGTGAGCATAATAGTTGTAAGCATGTAATGGCAGGGAGGGTGGATGCCGGAGATACCTCAGTTCGAACGCGAGCTCGTCGCAGAAGGTCTCGCAGACGGATACTGGATCCAGGCGGTCGACCTCGACGGCAGCGGCCGCCCAGGAATTCTGACCTCAGGACTCGCCGAGGGTGTCGTGCGTTGGTATGCCAATCCGGGCTGGCGTGTCCACACAATCGCCAAGCTGCGGCAGCCTGTCGCGTTCGACGCGGCAGACATCACCGGAGACGGCGTACCGGATCTGGTGGTATGTCACAATTACGGCGAGAGTATGTACGCTCATAAGACAGGCGACGGAACCATCTCGTGGTTACGCAACCCCGGGGCTCTGGACACAACACCCTGGGAAGTACGCCAAGTCGGCGGGCTGGTGTCAGCTCACCGGCTGCGGTTCGGGCAGTTCACCCGTCGCGCGGGGCTTCAACTGCTCGCGCTGCCGCTTGTCGGCGATGTCGGCGGGCGTGAAGGGCTGGAGCGACCCGTCCGGATCACGGTCTTCGAACCGCCGGAGAATGTCCTTGGGGCCGAGGCATGGAATGTCGCGGCTGACGATGCCGCTTCATTCCACGTCCTCCACGACTACACGCCGTTCGGTCGTGACCGCCAGGGGCTGGAACAACTGCTGATCGCAAGCCGCGAAGGTCTGAGTTCGTACGGCTGGCACGCCGAGGACCGTGCCTGGGGCCGCATACGGATCGGCACCGGAGAGGACTCGCAGCGCGAGCGGACAGGATTCTCCGGCAGCAGCAGTGTCGCGCTCGGATCGCTTCCGAGCGCGGGCGTGCGGTTCGCCGCGGCCCTGGAGCCCTTCCATGGAAACACCGTGAGTGTCTACGTCGAGACCGGTGAAGGCATGTGGAGGCGGACCGTCCTCGATGTCTTCGGCGATCCCAATGATGTGGGGGAAGGCCCCGGGCATCACGTGGTCACAGCCGACTTCGACGGCGATGGCGAGGACGAGTTCCTGGTGGCCCTGCGCGGTCCAATGCCCTGGCAGGGCGTCTTCTACTACAAGGCGATCGATGCCGCGGGCGGCCTGTGGGCGAAGAAGCGGGTCTCGACGGACTCGGCGGCCCGCATCGCGGTCGCGGACTTCAACGGGGACGGCCGCCTGGACTTCGCCACGATCGGCTACTACACGCCTGGCTATTTCCTGGCGAACGACCCCGTTGTCGCGGTTTACCACAACCTAGGCTGATCGGCTCCCAGTAAATCACACTGGAGGGGAGACCATGGCACGCGCATTATACCTGCATGGCGGCTGGCCGGGACACCGGCCTTACGAAGTCGCCGACTGGGCGGTCGCCGAAATGCGGGACCTGGGGTTGACGGTGGAGGTCATCAACGATCACTACCGGCTGGAGGAAGATCTGACCGGCTACGACCTGATCGTCATCGGCTGGACACAGGCTCACACTACGGAGAACCTGACCGCCCGCCAGGAAGACAGTCTCCTGAACGCCGTTGAACACGGCACCGGTGTGGCTGGCTGGCACGGCATGGCGGCCTCCTTCCGGGCCAGTCTCCGCTATAACCACCTGGTCGGCGGCTCTTGCGTCTCTCACCCCGGCGGCGAGGGAGTGGAGGTTCCATACACCGTGACGGTAACCGACGTGGGACACCCTATTACTGCCGGAGTCTCCGACTTCAGTGTCGCCTCCGAGCAGTACTACATGCATGTCGATCCCACCAATCACGTACTGGCCGAGACCGTGTTCAGCGGCGAGCACCTGCCCTGGATAGACGGCTACCGGATGCCGGCCGCCTGGGTCCGGAACTGGGGCACCGGAAAGGTGTTCTACTGCTCGGTCGGCCACTACCCCAAGGACTTGCAGATCCCTGACGTAACTCGACTCGTCCGTCAGGGCATCACCTGGGCCTGCCGCGAATGAACGGGTCCACACCGCGTCACCCGCACGCACGATGCGTTCCCGACCCTGTTTCCCGGCTCGTCCGGCCAGGAAGTTCTTCATTCACCAGGAAGGTGTCATGAACACGCCGTTACGCACAGCCGTGAACGTCCCCGCCCGCCTAGGCGTGGGGCCGATGTCCAAGAATGCGGTCGACGCGGCGCTGGAGGTGGCCTACCGCCGTCGGCAGCCACTGATGCTCATCCCCAGCCGCCGCCAGGTAGAGGCCGAGAACCAGGGCGGCGGGTACGTGGAAGGGTGGGACACCGCGGCCTTCGCCGGGTACGTCCGGAAGCGGGACCCCGAGGGGCTTATCCTGCTCTGCCGCGATCACGGCGGGCCCTACCAGAACCCGCGCGAGAAGCAGCAGCGTTACGGACTCAGCGAGGCGATGAAGTCCGCCGCGCAGTCCTACGAGGAGGACATCCGGCAAGGCTTCGACCTGCTACACGTCGACACCTCCGTGGACCTGGACGGAGTTGCGACGCTGGAGGCGGCCATCGACCGCGCTGTGGAACTCTACGCGCGGGCCGTTGAGTTCGCTCGCTCCGTGAAAGCCAAGCCGCAGTTCGAGATCGGGTTCGAGGACCAGGGTAGCGACACGAACGATCCCGCCGAGTTCGAGGCCCAGGTCGGGGCCGCGCTGGAGCAGCTGCGGGCGGCGGGCCTGCCCGACCCGACGTTCATCGTCGCGCAGACCGCTACCAAGGTCCTTGAGACGGAGAACGTAGGCGCGCTCACGGTCGCGCCATTCGCCGTGTCGTCCACCATCCGTGAACTGGCGGCGATCACTCGCAAAAACGGCATAGCGCTCAAGGCCCACAACTGCGACTACCTGTCGCGCCAGCAGCTCGCGCGCCTCTCCGGCGCCGGCGTGGACGCACTCAACGTCGCCCCGGAGTTCGGTGTCGTGGAGAGCCGGGCCTTCGCCGCACTGTTACGCGAATTGGGCCTGAATATACAGCTTGAACGATTCCTCACTCTCGCCTATGAGAGCCGGTCCTGGCAGAAGTGGATGCACGCTGACACCCGGGCCGGTGACACCGACCGGGCCATGATCGCGGGGCACTATGTGTTCGCCACCGATGCCTTCCGCGACCTCAAAGAGGCCGCCCGGGCCCGTGCCCAACAGCGCGGCATCGACCTGGACGGGCGGCTGCGTGGTGCGGTGGCCTCGGCAATCGAACACTACGCCCTGGCCCTTGCCGACGATCACAGCTCGTCCCCCGTCCTCGCCGCCTCCCTCTGAGCACCAAGCAAAATTTCCGGAAAGGAAGCAGGACTTGAGCAAACAGCGGGAAGCCACCGCCCTCCCCCTCGACGCCACGGGCATCGAGGCCGTCGAGGAAGCCGTCATCGCCGACCTGGCTGGGCGTCGGGGAGCGACAGTCAGCGATGAGCTGACCGAAGGCGGATCCCCAGCCCGTCTGGTCCGGATCGACCTGCCCGACGGGGGCGCGGGCGTCATCAAGCTTTTGGTCGACCTCCCGGGCGCAGTGGACGGGCACGACCTGGATTCGTTTCGCGTCAAGATCCAGCAGATCGCGAAGGTTCGGCAGGACGCCCCGGGGCTGGGAGATGTCTACACCGAGCTGTCGGACGTGTTCTACGGCAGCAACTGGGCGGCCTACACGATGCCGTTCTATCCGAGTCGCGACATCGCCGAGCCGCTGCGCCACGGCGAGAAGCCCGGTGCGCACTACGAACCCGAACTGGGCACGATCCTCGATACCCTCATCACGCAGGGTTACCTCCGCGAGCGCACCTCGATCGGGCCGGGCCACATAGCCGATGTGCACGGAGACCGGCTCTCCCGCCGATTCTGGCTGCTGCAGAAGTACCTGCCGGCCCAGCTCACCGACGCCGACCGCATCGTGATCAATGGCATGGCCTGCCGAAACCCTCTGCACCTGGCTCAGCGGATCATCGACGACCCGTCGTTGACCGTCGGCGTGGACGCGACCTGGCTCCACTATCCCGTGCACGGAGACCTCAACACACGCAACATCCTGGTGACCGACGAGGGGAAGCTGGCGAACCGCGTCGGCGGGTACCGGATTATCGATCCGCGGGGCACCCTCGGGCCCTGGGATCCCGCCTACGATCTCTCGAAGATCCTGTTCAGTCTCAGCGTGTGGGACGCAGGTCTGCGTAAGGGCTTCACGATCGACTCGGCCCGGTCGGACGAGTGGACGGTAGGTATCCGGGGCGGGAACTACCCTGAATACATCACCGCCGCGCACGGCCTGCTGCCCCTCCTGCGGACGTTGCCTTCGTTCCGTGAGTTGACCGCGGGGGATGCCGGGTGGGAGAGCCGGTACCTGTTGGGGCACGCCTTCCACCTGCTGGCGGAGGCCGCGTGCCGACTCTCGGACATCAAGAAGCGCACCAACGAGGACAACGACACGGCATTGAGCCCCATCGACCTCGCCACCGGCCACTACCTCTACGGAGTGTTGTTCCTGGAGAACGCGGTCCAGCAGTTGGAGGCTTCTGGGAGCATCGATCACGAGGCCGCCCTGGCACGCCTCGCCTAAGTCCGGGCAGGGGCGCCGCCGGAGCACGACAGGACTCCACCGGCCGCGCCCCTGCCCTCGAGGGAGTAGGAGTTCCGCAATGCGCCTCTTGCTGGTCCGGCACGGTGAGAACCCTGCCAACGTGCACCACATCCTGTCCTTTCGCAAGGCCGACTTCAGACTGACCGCACGAGGACGCGAGCAGGCTGTCCGCTTACGGGCCACACTGGCTCTGGGACCGGAGACCCGGTACTGGGCGTCACCGCTTCGCCGCGCCAGGCACACCGCCAGGCTGCTCGCTCCGTACGGTACGGCGATCGGCATTATGGAGGAGCTGCGCGAACTCGACGTCGGCCTCCTCGACGGCTCGGGCAAGGCCGTCGACCGGCGAGCCTATTACCAGGTCATCGGAGCCTGGCGATCCGGCCGAGTGCAGACCCGATTCCCCGGCGGGGAGGACTTGGTCAACGCCATGGCCCGGCTGCGGTTCGCCCTGCGGCACATCGTGTCGAGCACGCCCGAAGACACGGCGGTCGTGGTCGGGCACGGCGGTCTGTTCACCGAAGGGCTGCTGCGACTGCTCGATCCCGCTGGCCGCCACGCCTTCCAGGCCGCCTGTGATCCTCGGTGGCTCAACTGCGAGGCGGCAGAATTCTGCGCCGGGTGCGATGGGGCCGACGAAGTAAACCTGACCTGGCGCGCATGGCTGGGAAGAACGCAAGATGCGGCGGCTACGCCTCCCCGAGATTCAGGAGCAGCGGATGAGTGATGCCGGTTCTATCGAGGCCGTGTCCTTGGCTCGTGCAGTGCTCTTCGACCTCGACGGTGTCCTGGTGGACTCCTCCCCGGTCATCGACCGGGTGTGGCGTAACTGGGCGGAACGCCACGACGTGCCATGGGACGTGGTTGTCCCGCTTCTGCCGGGACGACGGGCCAGTGAGACCGTGGGACTGCTCGCCCCCCATCTGGACGCGATTGTGGAAGGAGCCGAGCTGGAGCGTGTTCAAGCAGCCGATCTCGCTGGTATCCGGGCCTGCCCGGGTGCCGTTGAACTGACCGAGGAACTGTCGGCTCGGACACCCGCACTGCCCTGGGCCATCGTGACCTCCGGAAGCCGCAGGACGGCGACTTCCCGACTGCGTGCCATGGGGTTCCGGATTCCCGCCGTTCTGGTCACGGCCGATGACGTAGCCCGGGGCAAGCCGGCCCCCGAGGGCTATCTGAGCGCGGCGGCGCAACTGGGCGTCCCTCCCCGCAACTGCCTCGTGGTCGAGGATGCCGAGGTCGGGGTGAGCGCCGCGCGGGCGGCGGGAGCACGCGTTGCCGGGATTGCTGGAGCCGGGCTGGGCGGGGCTGAGGAGTCGGTCGATCTCGTCATCGGCAGCCCCGCCGATCTGCTAGGCGTGGTCGGGCTGCGAGGTGGCACGGTCACTCATGCCGGAGGGTCTCTCGAAGGGTCTGGGTGAGGGCCGGCGAGCCTTCTCCGTCGGCGTCTTGAAGGACTTCTTTGAGGACGCGCTCATATGTCGGCCGGGCGACCTCCACCATCGCCCGGCCGGTCTCCGTAAGCTGTGTGTAGACGCCACGGCGATCGTTCGCACATATGTATCGTTCGGTCAGCCCCGACTTCTCCAGCCGGCCGACCAGACGGCTGACGGAACTCTGATTGAGCGGAATGGCGTCGGCCAGGAACTGCTGGCGCAGATGGCCGCCATCGTCCGAGTAGGCCAGCGAAGCCAGGGCGGTGTACTCCGAGAGGGAGAGACCGTGCTCCGCCTGGAGCACCCGGTTGGCGGCCTCGTCCACACGTCCCTGCAGAATCCGCAGCGCCTGCCAGTGCCGCTCCAAAGGGGTCGGAAGCTCGATTCGCGGGCTCACTGTGGTGATAAGAGGCATAACTACTCTCCCTCGTCGCGTCAAAGCGCACGCTACGGCAGTAGCAATCTACCATGCAGCCGCATCACTTGCTGTTGCATCTACTGTGCTGACATCTTATGCTTGTGCATACGTTTCGTGTTGCGCCCCTGGGCCCGACGTCACTCCCTCCACCCACGAACACCGAGGCATGCATGGGAATTCACGCATCTGGCCATTCTGCCCTCGCCCGCATCACACCAGAGCCGGGAAGTCTCACGCTCGGCGTCGAGTTCCCCATGGACAATGACTGGTCACCGGCAGGACGTGCACAAGCCGTAGCCCGTGGCCGCCCCGACGGGGTGCCCGACCTGACCCATCACCGTGACCTGGCCCAAGCGGCCGACCAGCTCGGATTCACCGCGCTGTGGTTACGCGACGTTCCGATGTGGGATCCCGCCTTCGGAGACGCGGGCCAAGTCTTCGACCCCTTCCCGTACCTGGGGTACCTCGCGGCGGCGACCGAACAGATCCAGCTAGGGACCGCGGCCGTCGCCTTACCCCTCCGTCATCCCTTACATGTGGCAAAAATGGCCGCCACCATCGACTGCCTCAGCAACGGCCGGCTGATCCTCGGCATCGCCTCCGGTGACCGCCCCGTCGAGTACCCCGCACTTGGGCTGGACTTCAACCGCCGGGGCGAGGCGGTACGCGAAAGCGTCGACACAATGCGCGCGATCTGGGACGAAGCCGCCCAACCCGATCGGACCGGCCGCCGGGGCCTTCGCATCCTTCCTGCACCCGTCCAGTCCCGCATCCCCCTCGTCATGGCGGGACGCGGACAGCAGTCGCTGCAATGGCTCGCCGAGAACATGGACGGCCAGTTCACCTATCACCGACCGGCCAGCCAGATGCGAGCCGTCGCCGAAGAGTGGAAACAGGCATGCGGCGGGACTCGGCATCCCTTGCTCACCACGATGCTGGTCGACCTCGCCGACGACCCTGGAGCCGCGGTCCAGCCGATCCGGTTCGGTGCCCGCCTGGGCACCGACGCCCTGATCAACTACTTGGACGGTCTACGCACCGCCGGAGTCGGGCATGTGGCGCTCAACTTCCGGCCCAGTATCCGGCCGGTGCCCGAGGTGCTCCAGGAAATCGCCGAACACGTCCTGCCGCACTTTACCGCGCGAGTCTCGGGCCCCGTCGTGCCGATGCCGTAAGGCCGTCCGGCGTGCCCCCCAGGTACACGTTCCTCTTTCTTTGGACCGGCCATCAGCTCGGAGTCTCCTGTGCCCACTCCATCCGAACCAGCGATCCAGACCTGGAACGCCTTGCGTACCGCATGCCGACGCGTCGAGAGCGACGTCATCAAGGTGCTCCATGCCCATGAGCTGTCCATCACCGAGTACGAGACCCTGCACGCGCTCAATACGCGAGCCGCCCACGAGGTCCGGATCCGCGAGCTGGTCAGCATCACCCGGCTCAGCCAGAGCTCGGTCACTCGCCTGGTCTCAGGACTGGAGCAACGTGGCCTGGTCACCCGCAGGCTGAGCCGGTCAGACCGGCGCGGCATCGTAGCCGAACTCAGCGAACTGGGCCAAGCCACCCTCAACCTGGTCCAGCCGGCCTGTGAGGAGGTGGTCACCGCCGCGCTCGGCGAGATCGCGGACGATCCCGAGTTCATCCATCTGCTGGAGCGGGCCGGTTGAGTCGGGGCGCACGCGTCCTCGGCGGCCTCAAGTGCGCCCGCGCCCTCCAGCCAGAACAGTTCCGACGGCACCCGCCCACCCTCCACGCTCATGCCCACCCGCCATCCACGTTCAAAGGAATCGCGTCTCCCCATGCCACTCGCTCTCATCGCGCTGGTGATCAGCGCATTCGGTATCGGAACCACCGAGTTTGTGGTGTCCGGCCTGCTCCCGGAAATCGCCAACGACATGCATGTCACCCTGTCCACGGCAGGCCTGCTGATCTCCGGCTACGCGATGGGCGTGGTGATCGGCGGCCCCGTCGTGACCGCCTTCGGTGCCCGCCTGCCGCGCAAGCTCATGCTGATCCTCCTGATGGTGCTGTTCATCGCCGGAAATCTGCTCGCCGCGGTCGCCCCCGGCTACGGTCTCCTCATGATCGGCCGCATCCTCGCTGCGGTTTGCCACGGCGCGTTCTTCGGGATCGGCGCGGTCGTCGCTGCCGACCTCGTGGACGAGTCCAAGCGGTCCCGCGCCATCTCCCTGGTCTTCACGGGCCTGACAGTCGCCAACGTGGCGGGCTCCCCCCTGGGCACCTTCGTCGGCCAAAACCTGGGATGGCGCTCCACCTTCCTCATGATCACCGGCCTGGGGTTGATCAGCCTGCTCGGCATCGTCGTGCTGGTGCCCTACCAGCCCGTCCGGGAGGGCACCAGCGTGCGCGAGGAGTTGAAGGTGCTCGCCCTGCCCCAGGTGTGGCTGGCAGTCGGCATTGCAGCGTGCAGCATCGGTGCCCTGTTCGCCGCCTACACCTACATCGCACCCCTGCTGACCGACATCACCGGATTCTCCTCGGGCGCGCTCACGCCCCTGCTGATGCTGTTCGGAGTCGGACTGGTGATCGGTAACCTACTGGGTGGCCGGTTCGCAGACCGCGCCCAGATCCCCACATTGCTGGGCTTCCTCGGATTGTTGACGGTGGTACTGATCGTCTTCACCTTCACCGCGCATGCCAAGATCCCGGCCGCAATCACCCTGGTGTTCCTGGGCGCCGCGGGTTTCGGCACCGTCCCCGGCTTTATGACCCGGGCCATCGACAAGGCTGAAGGCGCCCCTACCCTCGGCTCGGCCATCGCCTCCTCCGGAGCCAACCTCGGCATCTCTATCGGCGCCTATCTCGGCGGAGTGACCATCGGCGCCGGCTACGGCTACACCTCGCCGATCTGGGTCGGCGTCGGCATGGCCGCACTTGGCGTGGCCATCACCGCTCTGTCCGCCGCGCTCGACCGCCGGGACAAGACCACGACGGTGGGAGCACTCAAACCCGCAGCGCACCCGGGATGACCCCCTGCTGAGACTGGTTCCTCGCGAATGCGCGGGGCTGTTGTGATGACCAACGTGGGGTGGACACACCACGTGGGTCATCACGCAGACGGGCCTTGACCCCGGGTTTTGGACACCGGAGACACTTGGATCTTGATGGTCCAGGAGAACGGAGTCCCCGTGGGGATGAAGCACTGCCCCGCCGAGTTCAAGGCGGACGCGGTCGCGTTGTACCGGTCCAGGCCGGAGGCGACGATCAAGTCGGTCGCCGCCGATCTCGGGGTGAACACCGAGACGCTGCAGAACTGGATCCGGGCCGCCGACGGTCGCCGACCTGGCACCCATTCCGAGCCGCCGGCCGCCTCACGGGCCAGCAATGACGACGTTCAGGCGGAGCTGGCCGCCGCCCGCAAGAGGATGCGCGAGCTCGAGGAAGAGCAGGACATTCTCCGCAAGGCGGCCCGGTATTTCGCGACGGACACGCGCTGGTGAACCGCTACCAGGCTCCGTTCCCCAGGCGCTCTGGAGTCGGTCGCCCATTTCCTCCTTGAGCTCTTCCAGCCGCGCGTACAGCGCCTGCTCTTGCTTGGACAAGTTCCCGGTCTTCATCTTCGCCAACAGCTCGTCTGAGGCTTCCGACAGGACACGCAGACAGGTCTGGGCGGCATCGTCGAAGCCGAGTTCGTACTCCTGGCGGTAGGCGGCGCGCGCGCTCTCCTTGAGCCTTTTCCAACCTGCCGGTGCTGGTCGCGTGCTGGACAGCTCTGCAGAACAGCGAAGCTCCTGGTAGACGGGGTCTCGACCAAGATTGCCCGCAGCCACCAGGAGTTCGCGTGCTTGTCTACCCGTCGTCGATCGACCTGTCCAGTCGCACCCTGCGGTGCCTGGCCGGACACCTCGCCGCCCGGCGAGGAGAGGTCGGAACCCGCTGGCGGCGACTCACCACCGGACGCCAGGCCCTCCTCGCCCTGGCGCATCTGCGGTGCGGTGACACCTACGCCCAGCTCGCGGCCGGGTTCGGTATCGGCATCGCCACTGCGTACCGCTACATACGCGAGGCCGTCGAAGTGCTGGCCGCGCTTGCACCCACCCTGGCCGAGGCAATGCGTGTCGCACGGACCAAGGCGTTCGTGATCCTCGACGGCACCCTGCTACCGATCGACCGGATCGCCGCCGACACCCCGTACTACTCGGGGAAGCACAAGCGCCACGGCATGAACATCCAGGTCCTCACCGATCCGTTCGGCGGCATACTGTGGGCTTCGCCCGCGCTGCCCGGCTCCACGCACGATCTGACCGCCGCACGCACCCACGGGATCGTCGAGGCTCTCGCTGCCGCCGACCTCAAGTGCTGGGCGGACAAGGCATACCAAGGCGCCGGCCGCCCGGTCCGGGTGCCCTTCCGCGGTCGTCGCCTCAAGCGGTGGCAGCGGCGGCACAACAGCACACACGCCAAAATCCGCTGCCTCGGCGAACGGGCCATGGCCACCCTGAAGGGCTGGCGGCTCCTACGGAAGCTCCGCTGCAGCACCAACCGCATCACCGCGATCATCCAGGCCGTACTCGTCCTTCACCACGCGTCAGCGTGAGGTTGGAAAAGGCTCAATGCCACCAAAGCGCCCACTCACAGCCGGCAGGTGCCGTCGTCGGGCGCGGTCACGGGGGGCGGCGTCGATCCGGGCGTGGCGGGTCTGGTCCTGGCAGGGGGCGCAGTGGTCGCCGGTGCGGGTGCGGAGGGTGCAGGTGTATCCGGTGTGGCCGGGGCAGAGCGGCCATCCGAGGTGCAGGGGGCACTGGGTCTCGCCGACCGCGGCGAGGATGGGGCAGAGGCCGTTGTCGGCTTCGCAGCCGGGGGTGAGCTCGATGCCGCGCCGGAGCTGGTCGTACTGCTGTTCCAGGTCGGCCCACGCGGGCGGGGTCGGCGTCGGCCCGTCGTCCCACTGGCGCCCCTCTCCCGGTGCCGTACGGTCCGGGCCCGGGGTCTGGTGCGGTACGACGGCCGCGCCGGCTGCGGAGCCGGGGACCGGCATCGCAGCGGCGACCTTGAGGCGGCCCGAGATCACCGCGCCAACGGTCTTGCGCAGCGGGTCAGGCAGCGGGCGCGCGATCACCTCCCACAGCAGCGGCACGGGCCAGCCCGCCGCCAGGAGCCCGGTCACCATCAAGCCCTGGTCCCGGAGCGTCGACCCGGTGAGCAGCAGCTCGCGGTGCTCCGCGCCGATCGCGAGCAGCAGATCGACCCCGGGTGAGGCATCGACCCGCACAGGACCACTGACCGGGGCACCCTCGGCCCTTGCTGCGCTTTTTGCCTTCGGCCCGGAATCCGGGGTGGCGTCACCGGTGACGCCACCCCCCTCCCCGTCGCCCCCGGCCGGTACGGGCCCGTCCTCCTGGTCCAGCTCGACGTCGCCGCCCCGTCCGTCCGCCCGTCCGTCCGCGCCTCAGGCGCTTGAGCCTCGCGGACGCCGCCGTGGGTTCCGGCCGGCTTCTCGATTCATCACGTCTCCTTCATGTCCGCCGGGTCTGTTCGGCGTCGCGCCGCAGGCGTGCGCGCTCGAACTCGTCCGCGTCCGCTGTCCAGGGGCCGTGCTCTTCGAGTGCGGCGCAGCCGCCCCGGACGAAGGCGCTCACCAGCTTCCGGTACTCGCTGATCCCGTCGGCCCGGCCGTACTCGACCCGGTACTCCGGCTCCGATCCGTCCTCGGCCTCGCGCGCGGTCGTTATCCGGGCGATGGAGTCGGTGCGGAACTGGAGCTGGATCCCCTCGCCCATCTCCTCGTCCTCGATGGTGAACACCTGGTTGTTCCCGGTGGAGCGGTCGCCGACGAACTCCCAGAACTCTGCGGTGGCAGTGCGGGGATGGTCGCGGAGCCACTTCTTCTCGGCACCCTTGTCGTCGGTGAACGACAGGGCTGTCTTCCTGGCACTCCCACCGAAGCCGGCGTGGCTGCCGGCGGTCTCCTTGTCGTCCTGCATGGGGGTGTTCCTGGCGCGGTCCGCGGCCTCCGAGCACATCAGAAAGCTCACGGTAGCCACCGCGTCATCGACGAGCTCGGGGTGTGCACGGCGCACGGCCGCCTCGACCGCCACCGCCATCCTGTTCCAGTCGCGCTTGTCCGTGGCGCGCTTTCCCCCTCGCGGGTCACGGCTGATCCGCATCCCGGCGCACGCCCGCTCCGCGGTGGCGACCACACCCATGACCTCCCCCAGCAGTGCGGGATCGACGGCATCGGGTATCCGCTTGGGAACCGTCGCACCGTACAGGTACTGGCCCGTGTAGGTGAGTATCGCGGCGTCGAGCGGACCCAGCACTGTTCCGCGCTCGGCGCGACGGCGGTCCGCGTGGTACTTCTCAGCCCGCTTCCCGTCGGACGTCTCCCTCGCCGCGCGCACCGCCGCGCAGACCTCACCGCGTTCGAGCAGAGCGATGTCGGCCCCATGGGCGATGAGGCGGCCCCTGTCCCACTGGATGCGCTGGAAGAGCGCCTCCACATCCGCCGACGTGCCGAGCAGGACCGGGTCCAGGAGCGCGACCGCGGCGTCCTCGTCGAGCCGGCCCCCGGTTCCTGCGGCGTCGCACAGCGGAAGGACCGCACTCCACAACAGCAGGTGTCTGCCCAGGCCCTCCCGGATCACCGCAAGATGGGCTTCGCCTATCGGGAACGTGAACACACGAGGGTCATGGTTGGCATCGGCCCCGGCACCGAGCATCAGCTTCAGCTCGCCGCCCTCGCGGATCACCTTCGGGATCCAGCCGCTCCTGCGCGTGAAAACGATGTCTCTCATGGGCTCAGTCTTCCCCACCGGAAAGCCCCGGACTTGATCTTCGACGTGCGCCGTCGAACGGTGCGTCGTACTTGATCAATCGGGTCGGTAACCGCCGTACGCGAAAGCGGCCTTCACTCAAAACTCCACGGAGGTACCGGGCGGTTACTCCGGGCCACTTGAGCAGCCGCTGTCCGTGAGGCGGTCTGCGCACAACCCCCTGAAGTGCGTGCGCCCGTCAAAGCGACTACCGGAGCCGGAGAGGATGCCTATGCGTGCTCAGCGCGGGTCACCAGGGCCGGGCGCGGCACCGGGGCACCGCCCCGGAGAGCGGCCGTCTGGATCAACACCGCACCGGAGGATGGGTAGCGCCGGAGTTCCGGCGCTACCCTGATGGGGTGTCAGGGGTCGTGCATTGTGCTGGCGTGCGGACGGGGGCCCCGAACCGGCCGGTCTACCGGTCGTGTCCTTGGCGTTGTGCGGGGACGGTGCGCTGCTGGTGGGCGGTGTGTTCCTGGTCTATGGCGCGTTGGAGGTGCCAGAGGGTGACTGCGGGGAGGATGCCGCCGAGCCGGGCGGCTGCCCGCAGGTCCTCGACGGCCCCGGCCAGGAGAGTCCTGGCGGTGTGCCCGGGGCGGTCGGGGGCGTCGGCGGCGGCGGTTTCGAGGAGGTCGGCGAGTTCGGTGATGCCGGGGTCTTCGGGTACGTGTCCGCCCCAGCGGGCGGCTGCTTCGGCGAGCTGGGTGACACGGCGGCCGTGCCCGGCTGCCAGGCGTGAGGAGATCTCGCGGTTGATCACACCCGCATCGTCTCCCGGATCGGGGGCGTCATGTCGCAACATCCTGCGTGGGTGCGGCCGTTGGGCCCGGGCGGGGCCGGGGCCGGGGGTTATCGTCCGCGTCCCTGGCGGGGTGCGGGGGCGGTGTTCCGGCGGTGTGCAGGTACGGCGGGTTCGGTGGGTGCGGGCTGCTTCGGCGGTGTCGTGTCCGGGGCGGTGGTAGTGGAGCGGGAGCGGGCCGCGGTGGTGGAGACGCGGGGGCCGGCGGGCAGGGGCTGGTCGAGGGGTGTGGTGAGGGCGTGGTGGGTGGCCACAAGGAGGCGGGCGGTGATTTCGGAGGGCGGGCCGGTGCGCCAGGTGGCGGTGTCGGGTGCGATGCGGGCGAGGTGCGCGGCGAAGGGCACGCCTTCCTGGGCCATGCGGTGGGCGAGGACGGGCCACTGACGGGAGCTCACCAGGAACCCGGCCTCCTGCTGAGGGAGGGTCTCGTTGACCCTGGTCACCAGGGTGCGGTGAGCGCCGGGGGTGACGCCGAGCTGGTCCAGGGCGCGGGCCCGGTCGCCGAGGTCGAGGTCGCGGGGGATGTGCAGGCCTTCGGTCAGCGGGCCCCAGAGGTTCCTCGCGTCGGCGCTCACCGCCGGGGCGGGAGTCTGCCCGGCGCCCGGAACCGGAGCAGCAGCGGGAGCGGGGGTGGTGGGCGGGGCTGGAACAGGAGGAGCCGAAGCGGGGGCGGCCGGGGCGGGAGCAGCGGGGGTCGGGGCGGGAGCAGCGGGCGAAGTTGCGGTGGGGGCGGGCGGAGCTGCGGCCGGAGTCGGCGCGGCGACTGGAGCGGGAACCGGGGCGGGGGCGGGAGCGGCGGGGGAAGTCGCGGCGGGGGCGACGGCGGCGGCGATGGCCTGGTCGACGCCGAGGCCGGCTGTGTGGGCGTCGGTGAGGATGCGGGCGACGTCGATGCCCTGGTCGTGGAGGCGGCCCATGGTGGCGGCGATGTCGGGCCAGGCCGGGGAGGCGATGATCGCGTCGCGGATGAGGCCTTCGGGGAGGGTCGTGCGCAGGAGGTCGGCCCAGCGGTCGGTGCCCTCCGCCTTCGTGCGGGCGACGTTCTTCGCCACGGCCCGCTCGACACCGGAGGCCATGGTGCCCAGGTTCGGCAGGAACGTTGTGAGGTCGACGCCGGCGTGACTGAGGGACATGAGCCGGCGGGCCATCACCGGCCAGTCGGGGCTGTTGGTGAGGTGGTCGAGGAGAGAGGCGGGCAGGTGCTTGCCGAGCTCGTCGGCCGACCACCAGGACTCCGCGATCTCCCCGAAGCCCTCGGGCAGGTCCTGTTCCTTACCGTGGTGGTGCTTCTGGGAGGCACGGCGGACCGCGTCCGCGATCGTGAGGATCAGCCGGATGGACATCGCGGCGGCCTGCGCGGCCTCGGACAGGGCTTCGGAGAACGGCTCGCCCTGAAGCTGGGCAGGCGCGGGGGTCGTCACGGGGAAGGCTCCTTCGTCGTGGTCAGCGCGAACGCCCCGAGCCCGTTCCGGGTCCCGGATGCGGTCCGGCGGGAGGCCGCCGGGGCGGTACTGCGGTAACGGGCGGGGGCGTGGCGGGGCCACGCGCCGGGGCGGGCGTCACCCGTACGGTGCGCGGCGTCGTAGTACGCGGCGTCGACGGCGGTGTCGTCGTACGCGGCGTCGTCGTACGGGCGGGGGCTCCGGTGGTGGTGAGAGTGGCGGCTTCGCGGAGCAGGGCGGCGGCCTGGGCGGCGGCTGTTGTCTGGGCGCGGTGGTTCTGGGCGCGGTGCCAGGCGGTCGCTGCTTCGATGGCTTCGATGAGGGCGAGGAGGAGGTTGAGGACGGCGGGTGCGCCGCCGCCGCGGGCTGTTCTGGGTGCGTGTTCCAGGGCGCGGGTGGCGGCTTTGAAGCGGGTGCGGGCGGTGCCGTCGAGGGTGCGGGCGCCGGGTGCGCGGGAGGCCTGCTCGAACCGGGTGGCCGCGGCTTGTACGTGGGCGCGGACGGTGGCCGGGAGACGGCGGCGGTGACGGTGAGGAGGTCGCCGAGGGCGGCGACGTCACCGGCGCCTTCGGTGCGGCCGGCGCGGGCGAGGAGGGCTGCTGCTTCGCGGATGCGGGTGTGTGCGCGGGTGATGTCGGCGGGGGTGATCGTGGGTTCGTAGCGTTCGCGGATGCGGGGCAGGGAGAGGTCGTAGGCGAGGGTCCGGCCGGAGAACCAGACGGGTCTGGTGCCGTGGTCGGCGCGGTCGCCGGGCAGCGCGACCGCGTACCCGTCGACGGTCCCGTTGTGGTCGTGGTGCTCGCGCACCCGGAGCCCGGCGTCGCGGAGCCGGGTGAGGAAGTCGAAGTCATCGGTGGCGAGGGCAGCGGCCTCGCGGACGGTGCGCTGGAGGGATGCGCGGGCGGGTTCGGTGAGGCCGCGGCGGGTGGCTTTCTCCTTCTCGCCGGTGGACGGTGCGCGGCGTGCGGTTTCGTCGAGCGGTGACATCGGCGTCAGGCCCCAGGCGGTCTCGAAGGCGCGGGCGGCGGTGTGCATGCGGGGGATGTCTCCGCGGATACGGGGGTGGCGGCCGTCCCGGCGGGCGAGAGTCGCCAGGAGGTGGATGTGGTCGGGTGCATGACGCACCGCCACCCACCGGCAGGCCTGTTCGTCATCGTGCGGAGCGATCCCGGCGACAGCCACCATCTCGGCGGCGACCGCCGCCCATTCCGTGTCGGTGAGGGTGCGGTCGGTGGGGGCGTTGCGGATGGAGGCGTGCCACACGTGCTCGGCCGGGCGCGGTCCGCGCAGGGCGTCGACCGGGGCATCCAGCAGCAGCGCGAGGGCGGACAGGGTCATGCGGTCCGGATGACGTGCCGGGCACGGCAGAGCGGGGTCCCACGCGGTGATGAGGTGGGGGTCGGTGTGCTCGTCGCGGTCCCCGGGGCCGAAGAGGTAGGCGAGGAGACCGGCGGTGTCCGCGCCCGGCTCCGCCTTCTTCGGCATCACGAGCGCGGGCGCCTCTCGCGCATCACCTGGACCGTCGCCTCGTCCACCCTGCGGACCGCGCTCAACACCTCCTCCACCACTACCCGGACGGTGTCGGGCAGCACGGGCGCGACGGCGTTCGGCAGGGCGGCACAAGGGCGGCCGGCCGGGGCGTTGGGGACGGCCGGGAACGGCACGGTCGGGGTGGTCAGCGCGCGGAGGGCGGTCAGGGTTTCCTGGAGGTGGGCACGGGAACGGATCAGCTCCCGCAGCACGTCACCGGTATCGGCGGAGAGGGGGATCAGGGTGTGCTGCGCGACCGCCATCACCTGCCGTGCGGACCACGCCGCGGGAGCCATCTCCTCGCGGCCGGCAGCGACCTTGACGACCTCCAGCTCGGCGTCGCTGAACGACATGCTCACCCGGTTCGCGCGGGCGTCGCCGGTCTGGCGTTCACGCCGCCGCGTCCCGCTACCGGTTCGGGAAACGGTCACTGCGACTTCCTCTCAGAAAGGGTGCCCGGCAGCTTTTCACCGGTGCACACCCGTGAGGGGCGAATTCTGCTAAGAGGTCGTAACACGATCATGATCGGGCTGTCTTGAGGCGTCTGTAGCAGATGAGGCTGCAGGCGAGGGAGATGAAGGCGTTGTGGAGTTCGGTGCGTCGTTCCCAGCGGACGGCAAGGCGTTTGAAGTGGTGGAGGAGGGCGAAGGTCTGCTCGACGACGTAGCGGAGCTTGCCGATGCCCTTGATGTTCGGTGATCCCTTGCGGGAGATGACGGGCAGGATCCGCCGGCGACGAAGCTCGTCGCGGTTGGGGTTGGAGTCGTAGCCCTTGTCGCCGAGCAGGGCTTCAGGTCTGCGGCGGGGCAGGCCCGGGCGGCCGGCGACGGGCGGGATGCCGTCGACCAGGGCGAGGGTCTGGGTGACGTCGTTGACGTTCGCCGCAGTCGTGATGACCTTGAGCGGGGTGCCACGTCCGTCGCAGATCAGGTGGTGTTTGCTGCCCGTCTTCCGCCGGTCGACCGGCGACGGACCGGTGTCGGCGCCCCCCTTTTCGCGCGGATGTGGGAACCATCCACACACGCACGTGACCAGTCGAGCTCGCCGGCCGCGTTCAGCTCCGAGAGCAGAATTTGGTGCAGCCGCTCGAAGACACCGGCCTTCTGCCACCGGTCCAGCCGCCGCCAGCATGTCTGCCCCGAGCCGAACCCCAGCTCCAACGGCAGGAGTTGCCAGGCTATGTCGTTGTAGAGGACGAACAGGATCCCCTGGAGACACAGCCGGTCCGGCACCGGCCGCGGTCCCGGCGACCGCTCCGGCCACGGAGGCAACAACGGGGCGATCAACGCCCACAACTCATCGTCCACGATCCACGGTCGAGTACCCACACCCTCACGAACGGCCGAATCATCACACCGGTCACGGCCTACCAGGGCGATTCAGCAAGATCGTGTTACGAGCTCTTAACGTTACGTTATGCACTAACTGGCTCCCCCTTTCTAATGCCTGAAAAAATGGTTCACGCGTCCCGCTGGCAGGCACGGCCGGGATACGTGAACACCACCACCGCCCCACCACCACCGCACCACCACCCGGACACACACCCCCAACACCCCCCGGACACACACCCCCAACACCCCCCGGGGCACACACCCCCCGGGGCACACACCCCCGGGGTGCACACACCCACCCCCACACACCCAACAACGAAGCGACGCCCGCCCACTGGTTGAACCCTGGCCACGCAGCTGCGGGACCACCGGCCCGCACGGTGCACGACCCGGCCGGCCACGGGGCGGCGGCGCGCACCGGGAAACCCCGGAACCGGCCTCGTGACGGACAACGACCGCACGGTCCGCCGGGTGCGCGACGGTCGCCCAGACCTCGACCCGCCGTCGCGCCCCGCACCGCCGTTGAGACTGCCGCCGCCGGCACTCCGGAGAGACCGGCCAGACAGGTCAGGAGCACCGGCACGGGGCGGCGCAGCAGGGTGTACGCGTGCCCCTCTCCCTCGTGGCTAGGTCAGGGATGCCGAGGCGTGTGCGGATCCGGCTCGACGGCTCACCAAGGGCTCGGTTCTCTCTCCGAGGTTGGTTTCGTCGGTGAAGCGGGCAGCGTTGTCGACGCTTTCGGGCACTAGTTGGCGGTCAGACAGCTCGAAATGCCGGGGAGCACTGACGATGCTGTGAGCTCTTCCCTGTGTCAGGTGGAAGCGCATACTGTGCGGTATGGCGACTTACAACAGCATCGGTGCGACCTACGCCAGCACTCGGCGACCGGACCCCCGTATCACCGCCAGGATCCACGAAGCCCTCGGTGGCGCCGCCACTGTGATCAACGTCGGAGCCGGCACCGGCTCCTACGAACCGTCACACACGGTGCTGGCTGTTGAACCCAGCTCAGTGATGATCGCCCAGCGCCCGGCCGGGTCCGCACCGGCCCTGGAAGCATCCGCGGAGTCGATCCCTCTCGCCGACGACTCGGCCGATGCGGCGATGGCCCTCCTGACCGTGCACCACTGGAGCGACCTGGAGGCCGGCATCGGCGAACTCCTTCGCATCGCCCGGCAGCGGATCGTCGTCCTCACCTTCGACCCCGACATCAACCACAGGTTCTGGCTGATAGAGGACTACTTGCCCGAAGCAGCCGCTTTCCACAACACACGAGCCGTCACGGTCGACCGCCTGGCCACGCTGCTGGGAGGCGCCCGCATCGAAACCGTCCCCATCCCGCACGACTGCACCGACGGATTCCTCGCCGCCTTCTGGCGCCGGCCCGAGGCCTACCTCGACCCGGAAGTACGGGCCGGTATCTCACTGTTCGCCCAGACCAGTGACGAAGCCATCCAGCCGGGCCTGGACCGGCTGGCAGACGACCTGTCCTCCGGCCGGTGGCACCAGCACCACGCCGACCTCCTCGACCGCGAAACCCTCGATGCCGGCTACCGGCTGCTAGTGGCCGACCTGTAGGACCAGGCGAGCCGTCAAAGCTGGCACCGCCGACGCCGCCACCGAAGCCCGGCACAGTGCCCGCTGGGGTCCGACATCCGGATGCGCTGCACCACGACCGAGGCGCCTAACCTGGCCGAAGGAGGCCCTTACGGCGGTAGGACGCCGGTCACCTGGAACGTCAGCCGCGGCCTGCTTGAGACGCGACACAGGATGGCGCCATAGATCAGGCCGCCGATTGTGCTTCCCAGACAGCGCTGTCAGTACCCAGGAGGACGCCTCAGAGCAGGGCGGTGACCGGCGCTCGGCTGCGCCCTGGTCACCGCCCCGACCGGGGCGCGCTGTTCAGCGGGTCAGAAGCTCAGCTTCCAGCTGTTGATGCCGGCGGTCACGGCTCCCGGAGTCCGGTCCCGCGCGAGCAGCTTCCAGGTGCCATTGGCACCGACTCTGGTGGCATCAATGGCGAAGGTGGCGGTGCGGCTCTCTGTGTGGGCGGTCTCCCAGTTCGCGATCGGGAAGACGGTGCCGTCCGGTGCCACCAGCTCCGCGGCCAAGTCTGCCTGCGTCCAGCTCTGCACGGCCAGGTCCACGTTGACCCGCAGGATGGAGGGGCCGTTGCCGGTGACTCCGGTCACGGTGATCGGCGAGGTGCCGGTCGCGGGCGCGGCGGGAATCGGAACGTCGGTGACGTTCTCGAAGACCGGTCCCGGCGGCTTCGTCGGGGCGGGGTTGCCTGAACGGGTGCCGACGTTGACGGCTCCCCAGGCTTCTCGTACGCCCTTCCAGGTGGCCGATTCCGCGCCGTAGAGGTCGGCGGCGGCCGCGAGGGTCGCGGTGCGGGCCCCGGCGTAGTTGGTGGTGGAGGTCATGTAGACGGCGAGGGCCCGGTACCAGATCTTCTCGGCGGCGGCCCGTCCGATCGGGGTGACGGGCAGGCCGTCGACGGTCCGGCTGTCGTAGCTGACGCCGTTGAGGGTCTTGACCCCGCTGCCCTCGGAGGCCAGGTAGAACCAGTGGACGGCTGGTCCGGCGTTCTGCGTTCTTCCCATCTGAGGATGCCAGTAGTCGTCGCCCGTACCGTTCCGGGAGGGCTGGTCCATGGAACGGAGCGGGGTGCCGTCTCCCTGCGCGTTGACTCGCTCACCGATCTGGTAGTCCCCCACGTCGACGGCGTTCGCCGCGTGGAACTCGGTGAGGGTCCCGAAGATATCGCTGCTCGCCTCGTCCAGCCCCAGGGACTCGACGTCGTAACCACCCAGCCGGGCGGTCTCGAAGGTGACGCCGTGGCCCATCTCGTGCGCGTTGATGTCGATCGTGGTGTGCGGCTTGCCGTTCTGGTCACCGAAGGTCACACAGAAGCAGGAGTTCTGCCAGAAGGCGGCGGTGCGGGGGGTGCCGAAATGGACCCGGCTGGCCGCTCCGTCACCGTCGTTGCGGATGCCGTTGCGACCGTGCACCTGGGTGATGTAGTTCCAGAAAGTCTGCGCACCGTAGGCGGCGTCCACCGCGGCGGTCTGCGGGTGCGCCATGGTCCCAGTGCCCCACACATTGTCCGTGTCGGTGAAGAGCCGGGCCATGTGAGGCTCCCCGACATTCGTCGCGTCGTACGTCCGGTGGCCCCCGTGCTCGGGGTCGAGCAGGCTGTAGACGGAGCCCGACTTGATGCTGCCCACCGGGACCTGGCCGCTGTACATGCTGCTGCCGGTGCCGCGCTTCACCTTCTCGTCGCGGTTGAGTTCCCTGCCGGTCGCGGCGTCCGTGATCACGTGCAGTTCGCTGGGGACGCCATCGGGCTGAACGCTGTTGACCACCGACTCCCACGCGAGGACCGGACGGCCGCCGGCGGCCCAGACCACCGCACGGGGTTCCCCCTGCAGCTTGGCGTCCCTACGCCCCTCCTTCTCCGCCCGGCTCAGCGAGGACATCCCGGCAGTTTCCGCGCTACGGGCCGGGGTGGTGCTGGGTACGGCGATCCGCGACTTGGTGGCTTTACTGACGGCGGCGGCGCCCGACGGGGAGGTGTGCACGACGAGGTCACCACCGACCACGGGCAGTCCGTCGTAGGTGCGCTCGTAGCGGGTGTGCAGAGTGCCATCGGCGTCCTTGAGGACGTTCCTTGCCCGCAATTCCTCCTTGCTTCCCAGGCCCAGAGCCCGGGCAGTGGCGGCCCTGTCGGCCTGGGCTGCGGCGACCAGATTCCTGTGCTGTTCAGGGCTGAGCTTCGTCGGCAGCGCCCCGGCCCGCGCCTTCGATGCGGGGGCGGCTCTGTCGCCGGGGGCAGGGCTGACGGCACCGGCCGGCAGTCCCACGGCGAGCATCGCGGCGGACGCGAGCAGTGCGCCCGCGGCCGAGACCTTCAGAGCAGGTCGTCGTCTCACTCGGACTCCTTCTGCGGCGGCCGTGGGTAACGGCCAGAACAGGACCCGGCCAGTACGGGAGTGCGCCGGACGGGGCGGTGCGGTGCGGTTCCGCGCGGGCGGTCAACGGCCCGTGACACGGGAGTGCGTCCGCCACGCCGAAGGGCCTTGTCGGGGCGCGAGCGCGGTGGCAGGAAGAAGCCTGCCACCGGACCTCGGGAAGAGTGAGAGCCCCGTGCCGGGGTTGGCGACAATTCGTCCGCTGCTCGAATGCCCGAACCCGCAGGCCAGACGGCGCCCAAGCTGCGCGCCACACTCGGCCGCACCCCCTTCCCCGCGCGGTACGGCACAGGCAGACCGGCGTACGGGCAGGTGGGGCGCGCTCCGACGCACAACAGGCACAGAACGGCCGCGCACACCGCTGGGCCCGAGGTCAGACCCGGGTGCGCACCGGGGAGGAGAGGAAGCGGTACACCGAGGTCGACGAGATTACGCGCTTCGGCACCACGTCCCGTCCGTCAGTGGCACCGCCGTTCGACTGGGCGTGGAGGTTGTCCGTCAAGGCCGGTGAACGAAGCAGGGGAGCTGCAACGTAAGAGGTTTGTCCAAGGTCACCTCCCCACAGGAGCCTTCGCCGGGATCTTGTTGCGGGCCCTGGGCGACATGACCCGGCTACCCGACCACTTCCGCACCGTGGCGACGCGCTATGACAAGCGCGCCTACGTCTCCACGGCACTGTCACCGTGGCCTCCATCCGCCTGTGGCTCAGCCCGTGATCAGGCGGTTAAAGCGGTGGTCGTCCGATCGGCTTCCCTGCAACGATCCGGGTATGACCACATTGTTCCTAATGATCGGCCTGCCAGGGGCCGGAAAGACCACGCGGGCCCGGCAGCTCTCCGCAGAACATGGCGCACTGCGTCTGACGCCTGACGACTGACGACTGACGACTGACGACTGACGACTGACGACTGACGACTGGATGATTCCCCTGCTCGGCGAGGCGGAAGCGGACGGAAAGCGCGATGTGCTGGAAGGGCGCATGCTCTGGCTCGCCCTGGAGACGGTCAAGCTGGGCACCAACGTCGTCGTGGACTTCGGCTGTTGGTCACGGGAAGAACGGTCTGCGATCCGCTGGCTGGTGGAGGCAGAGGAGACGCGCTTCCGCATGGTCTACCTGCCGGTGGACGATGAGACCCAACACGCCCGTATCGCTCACCGCTGGACGACCGTCCCCGAGGAGACGTTGCCAATGTCCGAGGCTGACATCCTGCACGGGCAGGCTCATTTCGAGGAGCCCGACGCGGCAGAGTTGGCGGGCCGCAGGATCGCCGGCCCGCCGCCCGGCTGGGTCGGCTGGGTCGGCTGGCGGGAGTGGGCCGCCGACCGGTGGCCGTCGTTCGCGTGACGGCTGCGGCCCACGACAACTCAGCCATACCGAGCATGCCCGCGCCAGTCCGGAATGATCCGCCGGACAGCACCTAGTCCGAACTGAAGGCTCCCGGCCGGTGCCGACTTGCCCTCCGGCCCCAGGGCCTATCCCGCGCTGCGGAGATTGTGCCCGATGAGGGATCGCTCCTGACCGTGCTCCCCCGCGCCCCGGCCCTCGACGCCGCCCGCTCCGGCTGACACCGGGCACTCTGCCGGGGCATGATCGAACTGTCGGACCGGCGACCACTCCTCGCCGGTCCGACCACCACAGTCCGCTCTCACCGCCCGGACTGCCCGACCCCTGGGGGAAGGGCGAGCAGCATGGCGTGGAAGAGCGGGGCGTCGTCCAGTCGGGGGCGTAGGTCTCCGAGGGTGGTCCAGCCCCATGACTGGTACAGGGCGTGGACTTTGGGGTGGGTCTGGTCGACGAGGAGGGTGGCGCGTTCCTCGCTGCGGGAGGCCAGCAGGGTGTTGTGGAGCTGGCGAGCGACGCCGGTCTTGCGCCACGGCGTACGGACCATCAGCTCGGACAGCGCGTAGGTGCGGGTTCCGGTCTCGGTGGTGACGTCGGCGGGGACCTGGGTGAGCAGGCCGCCCCACCATCGCGATCCCGGGGGCAGGGGTGCTCCGTAGGCGTAGCCGACCGGTTGGTCGTTGTCGTAGGCGATGACGCAGGTCCAGCCGGGTCGTGCGATCCAGTGGTCGATTCCTTCGGCGAAGCGGTCCGGGGAGGCGAACGGGTCGGTGCGTGCGGCGTCCGCGTAGACCTCGGTGTACACGTCGAGGAGCAGCGGGCGCAGTGCGGGGGCCTGGTTGCCGGTGTAGTGGCGCATCTGTATGCCGGTGGTCACGCTGGCGGTCTCCTAGGCGGTGGAGGGTGGCGAGGCGCTGGGCGATGCGGGGGCTGCTGACCGCCATGGTGTCGACCGCCGTGGCGGTCGCCTTGGCGCTGGTGGTGTCGCCCTGGGCGAGCTGGAGCTGGGCGAGCTGGACGCTGTAGTAGGCGCGGTTGCGGTGCATGGAGGGGCCGAGCAGGCGCAGGGCCTGGGCGGTGGCCTTCTCCGCGTCGGGCAGTCGGCCGGTGGCCCGGTGGGCGATGGCGGCGAGTCCGGCGATCTCGGCGGCGTCCAGGAACCGCAGCCACGGTGGTGGGGGTGCGGTCGTGTCGAACCGGTCGTGGGCTTCTCGGCGGCGAGAAGGGAGCGGGCGCAGGCACTGTGGTTGCCGAGGCGGGCGTGGCCGATAGCGAGCCGGGCATGGAGCAGCGCCGCGATGCGGGGGTCTTGGCGGGCGTGGCGGGTCTGGAGGGCGGCGCGGTTGATGGTCAGGGCTTCGCGGTGCCGGCCTTCGGCGCGGGCCTGAAGGGACAGGTCGGACCAGGCGCGGGCCTGGGCGTGTCCGTCCTTCGCGAGGATTCCGGTTTGGAGGGCGGCGGCGTGGTGGAGTCGGGAAGTTGCGTTGTCGCCGGTGTCGTAGGCGGCCCAGCCGGCGGATGGGTGCAGGCCGCTGAGCGCGGTGTGCAGGGCCTGTTCGACGCGGGGGCCATACGTGCAGCCGTCCGTGGTGTTGCGCAGTCGGTCGATGTAGGGGTGGCGACGGTCAGGAGGGCGCCGCCGCCGATCGCGGTGAAGTGTGCGTCGAGGCGGCCGATGGTCGCGGCGATGCGGTCGACGTCCGTCATGGTGAGGCGCCCGCGCACCGGGGTCTCCTCCAGGCGGAGCGCGAGCGTGAGGGTCGCGGCGGTGGACGCGGTCAGAAATGCGCGGCGTTTCACGGGTTCCTCCTGCCCTGGCCGCACCGAAGTGGGTGGGGCGGGCAGGCGGCTGGAGCGACCGCGCGGCACGAATCCCATGGCCTCGGGCGGCCGGTCGAAAATCTCGGCGAGAGGCAGAAGGTAGCGGCCGGTCGGCCACCGCACAGTGCCGGAGATCCACCGGCGTACGTCCCGGTCGGTAGCCGCCCCGGGACGTCCGAAGATGCGCCCGGAGACCTGGTTGACCTCGTCGGCCAGGGACCGGTGGGTGAAGCCGTACTCACCGAGCAGCACGGTGAGGATGGTGTTGGTCGGTGTGTCCATCAGGCCCCCGGGCGGCTGCTGTTCGAGACAGCGACGGTAGTCCAGGCATCTGGTCCGCGCAGGTAAAACTGTCCGCCGCACGACAGGCAACTGCCCTCGTTCTGCCCTGAACCCACCCGTGCGTGAAGGCGTTGTCTGGGAGAAGGCCATCAGTCACCCCACTGCGATCGGGAGAACGCCATGCCACCACCGAGCCGCCGCACCGGTTGGTTGTCGTTGCCGCGCCTGGTGCCGGGCGGCACCCGCAGCGACCCGGCGGCCGGGACAGCGCCGGCCGTCGGGCCAGGCACTGCGGTCGCGCTGTACGCGGTGGCACCGCTGCGGGGCGTCGAGCACCTGGTCCTCGATGACCTCGCCGCCTACACGCAGGACCGGGGGTGGATCGTCCCGGCCAGCTGCGCGGTCGCCGACAACGGGCCCCTCGACCAGTCCCCCAGCCTGCGGGCCGGGTGGCAACGGGTACGAGCCGCAGCAACAGGCCGCCTCGTCCACGGGGTAGTGGTCCCCTCCTTCGCTCACATCGCCTACCGTGCCGCGGACTGGGACGGGGAACGCTCCTGGCTGCTGGAGCAGGGGCTGTTCGTCGTCGCGACCGACCCCACCGAACTCCAGGCAGGCCTGGAACCGGCGGAGCTGAGGGCGTGAAGGGCACTGTGATGTACGACCCTTCGGGTGCGGTGACCGGCAGGTTGCCGCTGGACCGTGGCTCGTACCTCGCGCTCGCCGCCGCGGTCCTGGCCTGGGGGCCAAACCCGGCAGGCGTACGGGCGGCGGACTGCGCGCAGATCGGCCTCCAGCTCACCGGCCACGCACGGTGCGTCGCCACCGGCCTCCGCCAGCGGATCGAGACCTGTCGGCGGACAGCGAACTGCGCCCGCTGACCAAAGCGGTACTGCGGGAGTCGGTGAACCGCCTCTCGACCGGCCCCGCCACCACCACCGCAAAAGTCCAGAACCGGGCCCGGCTGATCAGGGCCCTGTACCGGGCACTCGACCGACTCAACTCAGTGGGGCCGTCGCGCGGAGGGATGCGCTCGGGATGCACCCGACAGGGGGTCGTATGACACTAGAATATGACGACCGCTACTGAGCGCGCGCAGGTGAAGAACGCCAGGCAGCCCCGGGCGGGGTGTGACCGCAGGTTCTCCCTACGCATGCGAGGCGCTGTGATGTTCTCAGGGAAACTGCCAGGCCAGAGTCCACTTGGCGCGGCTCCGATGCCGCTGCCTGCGGCAACGGGCGAATGAGAGGAATGCTGCGGCCCCGTCGGTGAGTTCCCGACGGGGCCGCAGCTGTCAAGCGGGTATGGGCGTGGCGCGTTTCGCGGCTTCGAAGTCGCCACAGCACGAGGCCGGCGGACGGTTGTCCCGTGAGCGTGTAAAGGTGCCGCGGACGGGTCCGGTGGCTGACTGCTTCACTTCGATGTCCCGTTGTTAGCGCGCTGCGACGGCCGCGGTCAGACGTAGGCGCTGTGCTCGGTTCCCCAGCCCCAGCTACCGAACCCTGTTCCTCCGTATGCACCTGCTTGCAGGTAGACACGTCCGTTCGGGCGCAGGGGGCCGCTCACGTTGACTTCGTCGTACTCCCACGTCCGATCGCCGCACTTGCCTTCCGCGTACCGCCAGCTTTCTGCGCTGGACCCGAAAGCCAGGCCCCATTTCTGGGACGGTCCTGAGGAGTGGGTGCACATGGCCTTCACTTTGGCTTTCAGCTCATAGCGCTGGCCGACCCGGGTGACCGTAGCCGTGATTTCCACCTTGTAGGAGTTACCGCTGTTGGTGTTGATGCCATGCTCGTACGTCACTCGGACGTTCTCTGTCGCGGCAGCAGCCGGAGCAGTCCCGCTCAGGGTGACGACCACCGCTGTTACCGCGCAGAGCACGAACCGGCGTACGGGCTGCCAGGCCCGCTTCGCCCTTTGGACAGACTTCATCGTTCCTCCAGAGGAGCCGAAAAGGAGTCAGGTCATTTCGTCGGAACTGGCGCACTCAGCCGTACGCACCGGCCAGCCACTCTCGTGATCGACCAACTGGTCGTAGAGACTGCTGCAGGTGTCTCGGCGCATACCGCTCCGCACGATCGGAGACAGGGTCCGCACAGAACGACCCAATCACTTACCGTAGTTGAATAAATACTTTGTGTCATGCTGGTTGATCTGGGCCCCGGTCCCGCGACGGAACCCCAGCCCGGCGGGCCGGGCTCATCGTCACCGCCGCCCTCACCTGCGCCCACCCGCCGCAGCATTCGGAGCAGCTCGACCCCTGACCGGAGCTGGCTTCCGACGGACCCGCACCGCACTCCTCCGTCGGCTCCTTCCGGGCAGCCGCAGATAGCAGTCAAGCGCGACCAGACGACACGAAGCCGGAAGACGCGAGCACCTCGCCGCGTCCGCGCAGGCTTCTGCTCCGAACGCTACGGATGTCCGGCCGCCGGAGTGGTCGTCACCGCCCATCGGGCGGCCGGAACGCGGCGGAGCCAGTCCACAGGGTTCGAAGGCTGTTGGGTGGGCGAGTAATTCGGAATTCGGGCGAAAGGTGGTTGTTCATGAAGAAAGTTCTGCGTGTCCTGCTAGTGGGGCCTCTGCTCGCGGGCCCGGTGACCGCTGCGGCGCTGCCCGCACAGGCCTCAGCCGCGGCGTGTGCACAGCAGCCGTGCCGCGCCGAGTTCACAACGGCCGGTGAGTGGACGACGTTCACCGTGCCCCAGGGCGTGAGCACCATCACCGCTTACGTGTGGGGCGCGGGCGGCGGCGGAGGAGCCGGTGCTACCGGGGCCGGCGGCGGCGGAGGAGGCGGAACCCATGTGGCCATGGTCATCGCCACGAACATCCGGCACGCCGGTGGTGGCGGCGGTGCGGGCGGTGGTGGCGGTGCTGGTGCCAACGGTGGGCACAGCGGCGGCTACGCCACGGGCACGTTCAAGGTCACGCCCGGTCAGAAGCTGAAGATCTTCGTAGGTGAGGGCGGTAAGGCCGCCGGTGCCCCCACGGTGGGGATCGGCGGCGGAGCGGGCTCGAGCGACAAGGACGGTGCGCCGGGCAAGAACGCCTTCAACCCGGGCGACGGCGGCGACGGCGGCGGTTCCAACATCACCGACGTGGATGCTGCGAAGTGGCTCGTCACTGCCAGCGGCGGCGGGCCCGGCGCTACCGGCGGAGGCGGCAAGGGCGGTAAGGGCGCCTGCGGCGGGGCCACCGGCCCCAACTGCGTGTCCGTGCCTCCCAACCACTACCCGCCCGGGTCCACCTCTCCCTACTTCCTGCGTGGCGGTGACGGGGGTGCTTCCGGAGCCGGCGGGACTGCGAGCGCGGCCGGGAAGCTTTCGGGCAACGGCACCATCGGCAGCGGCGTCGACGGCGACTGGTACCAGACGGTGCCCGGCACAGCAGGCAAGAAGGGCGCACCCGGCACAGCGGGCGGGAAGGGCGGCGACGGCAGCCTCGGAGTCAGGGGACTGCCCGGCGGCGAAGCCGGGCTGAACGGCACCGGTGGCGCAGGAGGCACCGGAGGTACAGGGGGCATCGTCAAGGACACCGGCGTCAAGCCGCCCGCAGGCGTGGGTAAGGGCGGCAACGGGGGCAGTGGCGGCAAGGGCGGCGACGGCGGCAAGGGAGCACGCGGGGCGACCAACTCCCGCCAGGCCGACAACTACGGCAAGGACGGAGGCACCGGCATCGTCGGCACCGGCGGCACAGCAGGCGGCAACGGCTACGTCCTCCTCACCTGGAAGTAACCCGCCGGGCAAGGCAACATCGGCAGGGGCCCCCGGGGGCAGCTCGGCCGGCCCATGCGACCGCCTTCCACCACCCGTCGGCGCCCCCGCCCCGGACGCTTGTGTTCGCGTTGGCGTGCCGTGTGCTCAGTGCCTTCCCTCGCGCGAACACGAGGAAGGCACTGGGCCGCGAACCTGGCAGCCACGCCGACGTCACCACGAGACCTGGTAACAGGGCCAGTGGGGGCCCGGCCGGTCTGGGTCCGAGTTGTGGGGTGGCAGCAGCTGCACGGGACCGGCCTCGGCGTCATCAACGGAGATGTGCCACCGCCGGATGACTCGGCTGGCCCGGCCGGGGCCCCGCGCCCTCGGCGACATAGCGTTCGACCAGGGAAACAGGTTCGTGGCGGAAGCGGGGGCGGCGGGAGTGGTGGCGATGACCTAGTCGATCGAGTGGCCGCCCAGCGGGTGCTGGCGTGCGGGTGCGCCCGGGGTGCGTGCCCCCGCATGGTCGTATGACAATGGAATATGACAAATGCTGCTGAGCGCGCGCAGGAGAAAGACGCCAGGCAGCCCCGGGCGGGGTAGTGACCGCAGGTTCTCCCTACGCATGCGAGGCGCTGTGATGTTCTCTGCCGGCAGGAGTAGCCATGGACGAGGACGGACGTCCGGTCGGCCCGGGCCGATCCGCGCGAAATCTGGCGACAGGCCCGGTGCTGCTGGCTTCTTCGACGCGGACGGTTTCGATGCTGACGGCTTTGATTACGCCGATGGTTTCGATGCCGATGTGATCGTTGTGGGTGCAGGTCCGGCGGGGTTGGCGGTGGCCTCGACACTGGCGGAGCAGTTCAGGGTTCTGGTGGTCGATGCCCGCCCGCCGGCCGGTGAGGCCGCGGAGGGGGCGAAGGTGGGGCGGGTGCACAAGTCGTGGTTCAGCCCGCACGACTGTCTCTTCGACAACCCGGACATCGTCCACTGCCGGAAACCGCACGGCATCCGCCGGTTTCTGATCCGTACCTACAGCGGTGCGAGCCACGGTGACCGTTCCCGGTTCGATCTGTCGTGGGAGCCCCGCCAGTTCGACCACGCCGAGCCCGAGGACCGCTACCCCTACCTGGACGAGTACAAGCTGATCGAGCACTGGGAGGGGAAACTCGCCGGGACCACGCACGGGTCGCGGATCATGCGGGGCCGGCTCTACCAGAACCACCGCACCGTCCCCGGCGGTGTCGTCGTGCGCTTCCGGCCCACCCCCGACAAGAACGTCGAGGGCGGACAGGAGGCCGGGGCGTCCGGTCCGGCGCCGGCGGGACAGCTCAGCGAGTCCTACCGGTGCCGTCTCCTGCTCGACGCCACCGGGCATGCCTCCGACATCCGCAAGGCCTACCGGGACGAGCAGGCCCACATGTACTGGTGGTCGGTGGCCGGCGCGCTGTGTAAGCACCCCGAGGGGGACATTGGTCCGCCGCCCGGCAAGGACAGCCGGCTGGCGGTCGGGGACTACATGCTGTGGCAGACGTTCGCCTCCACCAACGCCGACCCGGACGCGACGCTGCGTGAGGGGCGGCCGGTGTTCGAGTACGAGATCCTCGACGAGCGCACCAGCTTCTGCATGCTCCTCTACCTCCGCCGCGGCAAGGTCCCGATGGAGAACGCCCAGGCCGAGTTCCTCCGCGTCCTGCACGAGGAGGAGTCCACCGCGGCGTTCCACAACACCACGGTCAGCGAGTTCAAGTTCGGCTACCTGCCCTCGGGGCGGAAGTTCCGGAGCTTCGCCCAGGACCGCGTCGACTTCATCGGCGACGCAGGACTGTGGACCACCCCCAGCGGGTGGGGCACCAGCTTCATCCTCAAGAACTACGCCGCCTACTGCCGCCACCTCACCACGCTGATCGACCAGGACCGCCTCGACGAAACCTCACTGCGAAAGCTTCCCTCCGGGCACAGCAAACCCGCCGAGTTCCTCATGAACAGCCTCGCCACCCGGTTCCTCGCCTTCGCGACCGTCCCCCAGCTCGACCGGTACATCGAGATCTTCCGCCAGGTCGACCCGCTGATGGTCGAGAAGATCTACACCATGCGCTTGGCCCCCAGGAACTGTTCGACTTCGGCCGCGTCGCCGCCCGCGCCCTCGGCCTCCGCGCACTGTGGGCAGCTCTCCCCCACCGCGAACGCGCCCAGCTCCTCGCCGACCTCGCGCGCGTCATCACCCAGTTCGCCAAAGAAGCCGCCCTCAAGCACGCCGGCAGGACACCCGAACGGGGCTTCGCTGTCTACACCGCCAAGTAGGCACGCGGGCCTCAACGGCATGTGACACGCGCCCCTACCCCGTGCACGAACGCACGCTTCCACACCCGGTTCAGGCCGCGACGTCATCATGAGGACTGCTGCCGGTCACACCCCCGCCACGGTCGGACTGACCACACACAAGAGCAGGGGCATGCGCGACTGCGCTCGCCCGCAGCCCTGGGTGGGTCGGCCCAGCCTGTCGATGGGCCGCCTCGACAGCCGGCCACCTCAGGCGTCTGCTCCGGGATCCAGGAAGACCGGGGTGCCACACCCCTGCTCATCCCTCCTCCTCGTCAGCCGGTCCCAGTCCCGGCACATCGCGGAAGCAAGGGACAGGTATCCGCGGCACTGGAGTTCGTGGTCGGCAGTGTCCAGGCCGCCAGCAGTGAAGGAGTCGCGCACGATCCCTCCGGCCTGGAGGAGGCTGATGTGCCAGCCGCCGTGCGTGGCGGGGTAAGCCACGGCGTACCAGGGCGCCGGAGTCGCCCGGACCGCCTCCAGCACCTCCGGCCTCCAGACCACAGCCGGTTCGCGCACAGCAGCCGCGCACGGGGCAGGCACGGCGGGTACGGCGGGCACGGGCGCAGTGGCGAGTGCAAGTGGATCGGGCGGGGAGGGTAAGCGGCTCATGATCCGGAACCTAGCAGCGCAGCAGCGGGCTGGTCAGAGGAGTTTCGGACGGTCTGCCGGGGGCTCGGCCGGTGGCCGGGCCCCCGGCCGGAGCGCTGCGCTGGATGTGGATGAGGCTCTCGGCGCAGCCGGAACTCCACTCGATAGAAGCTGCTGGTCAGCAGGCTTCGTATTCGTGACACGCGGGGTCCGGGCGGGAGCCGGCGGTGTCACACCGGTCAGTTGAGCGTTCCGCGGTAAGCGACGGGGCCCTCGCCGGGAAACTGTGCGGTCCCGGTGTAGGAGTCCCGCTCGAACGTGATGCCTCCCTGGGCGGCCCCATCGCTCTGCCAGGTGAGCGTGGTGTCGCCGCCCTCGCTCTCGCTCTCGGTGAAGCCGTCGGCACTCGCGCCGCCGGCGGCGGTCAGAACGAGGACTGCGGCCGAGGCTAGGGCAGGGCGAAGACGGGTACGCGCACGACAACTCCGAAAGATCAGCGGGACGGTCCTGATCATTCGACCGGACCGCGGCCCGTAATCGCGCCCGACACTCGGTCCGCCACGTTAGTCATACACGGGGGCGTCCGGTCGGCCTGGGCCAGCCGGCGCGAGATCTGGCGGGGCGGCGTCGCGGACGACCTCCCACTCTCGCAGGATGCGGTCTCGGCCGCGCTGGGCGGCGACGCGGCAGCAGGCGCAGAGCGGGTCACCGGGGAGGGCGGCACGTCCGCAAGGGTCGGTGCGGCCGCAGTCCGGAACGGCTTCAGCAGCAGGGGAAGACTCGCGGCAGTCGAAACGGGAGGGCCTCCCCGGTGGGTGAGGCCCTCCTGAGGTTCTACGCGCAGGGTGAAGCCCCAACCCGTAGCGCCCAGTCGCAGCGACAGACTAGGCGGGAGAGTTGGGGTTGGTGAGTCCCGCGTAGTCGCAGCTCAGCAGGCTTGTGTCGAAGAGCAGTCCGGGCGAGCAGTTTCCGATGAGGTGCTGGTGCGAGTCGGCCGGGCCGTCGGCGGCAGTAGCGGGGGAAACCGATCCGATGGCCGCCGTGCCCACGAACATCGACGCGATGAGGATCTTTTTCAGCACAGGGAGCCCTTCGGATGCGGTGAACTTGCGGGTATCCAACGGATCTGGACACCGGAAGTTACGAACGCGGCAGCGGGTTGCGACGTACCGCTCTCATGGCAGTGAGTCACCCGGCGGGGCCGCAAGGCACCACCTGGTTTCGGTGGTCAGGGATCTGTACGGCGGCCGGATTCGCCCGGCAGAGCGGGCGCCGGCCTCCAACGCTCCCTCGCCATCGCACTGCTGTGCCGCCTGCGCGGCACCTGGCGCACCGGAGTACGCATGTCCCCTTTGGCCCCCCACGCCTGGTTCGAAGCCGAAGACAGGCGCGTCGGCGAACCCGACGACATCGCCCTCTTCCACCCCATGCTCACCGTCCCACCACTCACCGGGACGCAACAGGACCAGAACGCCGGGCAGTAGCCGCCGATCGGCCAGCTCACGCCTCGCCCCCATCGGAACGGGTCAGACCCGGTCTCCTTCGTTCAACGGCGGTGATGGCGGAGGGTGAGGTGGCCGGCGGTGACGGAGTTGCCGACGTCGCCGGTCAGTGCGCACACCACGGAGTCGGGATCTCCGGGGCGGTGGGTGCGGAGGGCTTCGTCGAGGAGGGCGAAGACGGAGACTCCCGCGAGGGTGCCGACGGAGGCGCTGATGCTGTGCACGGTGGACTCGGGTGCGCCGAGGTGGGTGGCGACCTCAGTGAGCATGCGGGGGTTGGACTCGTGGAGGCAGAGCCGGTGGAGGTCAGCGAAAGTGCGGCCGGGACCCAGAGCGGCGAGTCCACGCTGTGCGGCAAGCGGGACGTGGGTGCGGTAGGTGGCTCCGACACCCCGCGCCCGGATCACCATGTGAGGGGTGTCGGGGTCAGGTGGCATGATGACCCGCCAGTCCTCGGTGACCGGTTCGGCCCCCCAGTCCTCGGCGACCCACTCACCGCCCTCACGCTGGGCGTCGGCGTGGCCGATGATCATGGCGCCCGCCCCCTCTCCGAAGATCGCGGGGAACAGCCACTGGTCGAGGTCCTCGTTCTGCGGTGCGGGACAGGGGCTGCGGGTGTGCGCGATCTGGGAAAGGTCGTTGCTCGCGGTGACGAAGACGATGGCGCTCTCGTCGTCGGCGGCCCGGGTGTGGTGCAGGAGGTGCTGGGCGTAGTTCAGAGCTTCGAAGAGCCCCGCGCACCCGGACAGGATGTGCAGGGACGTCAGACCGGGCCGGTGCCAGCCCACTTCACGGCGCGCTTCGGCGAGAGCGAACAGCTGGTGGTCGTCCGCCGACCAGGACAGGTGGATGTGCCCGACCAGCGAGCCGGGCCCGGCTCCCGGGCCGCGGCCGGTGGTCCGGGCGTAGTCGTCCAGGGCCAGGGCCAGCGCGCGGGTCGTCATCGCTTCGACGTCCGGGTTGAACAGGGTGCGCGACACCTCACCGGCCAGGGCCCGGGCGGTCAGCGCGTCGGTGTGGCGGGTCGTGGCGACGGAGGCGATACCCAGCTTCTCCCGGATGAACGACACGGAGACATCCCCCGCAGGATCCCCCGGTGTCTCCCCCGGGCGTTTCGGGGCGATGTCCCTCACGAGCTCCTTCGAGGGCACCAGACGGCCGAAAGGCTCCCCCTCCAGCCCGTGCCCCGCGATGACGGCGCGCGCACTCTTGATGGCGAGTAACCCAGAAGTCATGACCACGTCTCCTGACAGGCTGACAGGGGCAGAAGGGCCGAACGGCCCAGGACCGGTGGATCAGGCGGAACCGAGAAGCGGTTCCTGCAACGCGCTGCACCCACCGAGACTGAATATGCCGATGAAACATTCGCAGACGTGCGGAAGCCATGAGCGGCCAGGGAAGATTCACCGGAGAAACTCTTCTTCCTTGGCCCGCCTGCCTTAGCAGCCACAGAGGGGCCGGTCACTGCGACTTACCCCAGGACCTCTCCCTCACAGGCCCATAGCTCGTAGGGCGGCGTGTCGTCATGAGGACCAGCGGGAACCTCCGGACGCTCACGTGTCCGGAGGCCGGATTGATCGTTGGCGTTGCTGCGGAAGGTTCGGCCGGTCTCAACCGAGACGGTCAAGCCCCGCCCCGCACGGCCCCCCGCCGGACGGGCCGTACCTGCTGCCGGCAGTGTCCGGGGCAGACGGATTCCACAGAGAAGACGGGCAGGGAAACCGATGAACACGTTCACGAGGACGGTCGCGGTCGGCGCCGCGGCACTCTTGTCGCTGGTGATGTCGTGCCCCACCGCGGCAGCGGCCGATCACCTGCCCTCCAACGTCTTCTTCATCAAGGACACCCCACTGGGAAAGTGCGCCCAGACGGACTACAAGGCACCCCACTACCTCCGCAACGCCCCCTGCACCAACGCGATCGCCGCCCAGTGGTGGAGCTACGACTCCGCCACCCGGCAGGTCCGCAACAGCCGCAGCAACCTCTCCGGCAAATGCCTCACCGCACCGGCACAGAACACCACCTGGACACCGCTGACCATGACCACCTGCGACACCGGCAACCCGCGCCAGCGCTGGGGCTCGGCACCGAAGGACCACAACGGGGAAGGCCCCTTCTTCATCGTCGCCGGATCCGACGAAGGCGTCCGGCCCTCCGGCACCGAAGAAAAACGATGGAACCTCAGCGGAGACTGGATGTACGACGTGACCTTCCCCCTCCACCCCGGATTCTGAGACCAAGCTGATTGAGGTGGCGGCACCCGAAGCCTCACCTCGCCCTCCGCCTCACCGGTCAGGGAAGCCCCGGCACCGCCCGGACCGAAACCAGCCCCCGATGGGCCACACCGCACTCATCCCGGCCGCCACCCCCTGGCCAGCCAACAGACGAGCATGACCCATCACGTAACACGTTGCGCAGAACGGCAAGGTGCTGCTACCCGCAGTCGCTCACTCCACGGTCGGGAACGAGAGATCAAAGGGAGACGCAGCGAACCTTGGAAGGCGCAGCGACCGTCTCCACGTCCTCCTGGGCCACTGGCATCGGCTCACGTTCGAGTGAGTCCGGAAGGCTCTCCGAGTGGCGAAGGCTTCGGACCGACGCCGTCTGTGACCTTGATGTGGCCTGGTGGATACCCGAGCACGGGATCCCTGGAACTAGAAACTGGAGAACAGATGCGCAGCATCAGGCCCCTCGCCGTAACAGCCTCCGCCTTCGCTCTGGCCGTTGGGGCAATCGTCTTCGGCGCCGGTAGCGCGAGTGCCACGTACAGCGCATGCCTGGACACGGTAGTGGTCAATGGAGGCGCGCCCACCGAGAACGTTGTGACGCGCGGGTGCAAAGCTGGCGCGAATGGCGATGTCAACTCATGCGTAGCGGCTCTCCAGGCGGAGGAGGGCCCCAAGGGCGAGTACGGTCCCGGGCTGTCGAAGGAGAAGGCTGAACTCGCCTGCAAGAGGGCCGCCGTACTGCCGGCCTCGTAACCAGGGAGCCGCCAGCGCCTCACTACCCGCAGGGCAACAGCGGCACGCAGGTCCAGTAGCGCCTGAGCGACTCCCCGCACGGTCATCGAGGTCGCCGTCGACGGTGAAGCCGAATCGGCAGCTGTGAGGCTCGGGGCGTGGATTTCGAACACCAAATTGAGAAGGGCCCGGCTGGACGCCGACCAGCTCGCCGCCCTCGCGAAACTGGGCATGGACTGGGCCGGACCGACACCAGCCATCGAGGCCGCCCCGGCACGGCCCACCCTGCGGCCCGCACCGCCGCGGCACCATGACGAAGTGCGGCTAGGCCTCCTGCCAGGGCGGCCCGTGCACCTGCGACCTCATCGAGCAGCACGGGCCTCCCTCCGAACGCGACGACTACTGACCACCACCGCACCGACCGGGCCCCGGACCTCATGGTCCGGGGCCCGGCCCGTCGTCCTCCGCACACCGGCACGGCCACTGAAACGCGGAGTGAAACGCGCCAGCTCCGCTCACCCTTGCGGGCGTTGTGGCAGGTCAGCGTGAAACGCAGCGTCCGTTTCACGCTCGCGTTTCAGTGTGACGTTGCAGTCACAGGCCCGGTCACACCTGGCGCAGCTCGGCGCGGGCGGCTGGCACTGAAGGGATGGTCTCCCAGTAGGGGTGCCACCACAGCCGCCCGGACAGGAGCCGAGTGGACCGCCGACAGGGGCGTCCGCTGTCCTGAAAACGATCACTCGTCTGTGGGGCTTTCGGCTACAGAGCCAATTTCGCAACGAGTGTCCGGTCGAATGTCTGCGACGGCCAAACAGTGGCGGCCGCAGAGCACGGGAGCACGACGATGAGTTTCTTCCAGACCGGCAAGGTCGACCTGAAGTCCGACAATGCGACCGAGACGAGCGGCGGTAACACCTCGACGTTCACCCGGGTCACGTTCCCGTCCCCCTTCCCGCAGGGTGCCAACGTCGTGGTCCTCCCGCTGACCCAGACCTTCAACGGTCCCGAGACGCCGGGAATCCGGGTCCACGACGTCACGAACACGGGCTTCCTCATCCGCCTGAACGAGGTGTACGCCGGCACCGCCAAGAGCGACGGCAAGCACACCACCGAGACGATCGGCTGGCTCGCCGCCACGGTCTGACACCACACGCTTCTTCGAAGGCGGCTCCGCCCACCCGGGCTGGGTCGCCTTCGACCGTTTCCGCCCCCGGGCGTGATCGGATCGGCGACCACGCCCGGCGTTGAGCCGACGCGGTGAGCCCGGCTACGAAGGCGCGCACCGCGTTGCTTCATCCGTTTCCTTCGGCGCGCTTGATCGTTGGGTGGACGTGTCGCCAGCCGGCTCATCGAGCCTGCGACGAATTCCACGTCGCCCGGCTTCCCGGCGGGCGGCGTGAAACGAACTGCGATCACACGGAGGACGACATGTCGAACGAGAGCGTGGACGAGGCCGGGGACCAGGATTCCGGCTCGACTACCGGACGCTTGGACAGGCTCGGAGACAAGCTTTTGGGCCCGACGGCCGAGGGGGACCACGGGGACGGTCCGATCTCGGTCGAGGGCGACGACGACACCCAGGGGCGCCGTTCCACGGGCCGCCGCTCTACGGGTGGCGAGCGGGACATCTACGCCGGCGAGTAGCCGTCAAGAACGCAGAAGTGCAGACGCCCCGACCGGACGTCGCGCAGCGCCCCGCCCGAAGGCTCCGGGAACCAGCCATGCTCCCGGAGCCTTCCGCATGAACATCATCTACAGGCCCGGCGGACAGGTCCGAGATCGTCACCCGCGGCTAGCCGCCCACCAGCCCTGAAGGTTGCGCCGGGCGTGGCGCCTGCCGGGGTCAGGAGCGCAGGCCTGAGAACCATCCGCCAGACTTCGGCTTGGGCACCGGCTTCGGCACCGGCCGCTCCTCCGGGGACTCGTAGGTGCGGCTGTGTGGCCACGCGTTCTCGATGCTGTCGTCGTACTCCTGGGTGCAGGTCTGGCACAGCGTCGGGTGGCGTTCCCGGGGAAGGGGGTGCCAGCCGGTGCGGTTCACCGCCTGCCACCGTTCGTCCGTGAACGCTGCCTTGCACTCGGTGCAGTGGGGGCGACTGGTGAAGCGCAGGAGGTGCTTTTGCTGTGCCCAGTCGGGAAGCGGCTCCTGCTGCTCCTGCTGGTCGACGTCGTGAGCGGCGGCGACGGCCTCGTGCTTGCAGCTGTCGCACAGCGTGGGATGGGTGTCAATGAGGCGGCCCCAGTCGGTCTCCTCGGCGGCCTCCCACCGTTCGTCGGTGAACCGCGTCCCGCAGCCGGCACAAGCGGGTCGGCGCCCTTCGCGCTGGGCCGCCTCCCTTGTCGCTTCGACGGCCTTCTTCGCCGCCTGCTCCTGCGCCGCCTTCCGCAACTGTGCCTGGTACTCCTCCTGACGGACCCGCCACTCCTCTGCCTCCCGGGCGTCGGCCGCCTCGCGGCGGGGGTTGCCGATCGCCTCCAGGAGTGGCTGGGGGCGGTCGCGGCCGAAGCGGAAGAACACCGAGCCCGTCGGCCCGTGCTCGCGGAGATTGCGCAGCCCGACCGCGACGATCGGGACCTTCCCGTCGTAGAGGTGGTAGCCCTCGCGCTGCCACTCCCCTTGCCACAGGTGGCGGGTGAGTTCTTGCAGACGCAGGATCGTGCGGTTGGGGTTGCGTGCGCCGATGTGGTTGAACACCAGCAGCACCGGCGGGTGCGGCACGTCCCCGTACCGGTCCTCTGAGGCCATCCAGCGGGTGCGCCACATCGGGCGCTCACGGCCGTCGGTGTCCTTGACGGTGCGGCGGAAGAAGCGGGCGTACTTCTCCAGCTTCGCGGCGAGCTCTTCGGCGGTCTCGTGGCAGTTGTCGACCTCGATGAACAACAGCCCCGCCCCGTCCTGCGGTGCGGTGAGGACCAGGTCGGCCTGAGCCCCTCCCTTGCCGGGCGCGTTCCACGTGCCGGTGGCGGGCAGCGGGACCTCGGTCCAGTACGAGGCGATGGTGCCGATCCCGGGCGGGGTGTCGAGGGCGGCCTGGACGGCGGCCTGGACGTGGGGCGGGTCATCGGCAAGCTTGGCCAGGTCCGGCTTCGGGCGCAGCAGTGCGATCACCGTCTTGTTGACGGCCATCGGGTGGGAAGCCCCGGAGGAGCCCGCACCGCGTGCGGTGGAGCCCATCTCCGTAGCCGGACGGCGCAGCTCCAGGAGGCGGCCTCCAGGCCCTTGGGGGTCAGGTTGCGCAGGGAGTCGCCGGTGTCGGTGGAGCCGCCGTTCTCGGACAGGCCGTGCTTGCGCAGGTCGGAGAGCGCGCCGGTGTGCGAGGCGGTGCGGGCCTGCTTCCGCTTCGACGGGGTCGGCTTGTCGGCGTGCCGGAAGCTCAGGTGCGGGGTGCTGATGCGCTGGATCTGATCGGCCGTGGCCACCTTCAGCACTCCGAGCACGCGCAGCACGTCGCTGCGGTAGCTGTTCGTCGATCCTGCCGGGTTGGTCTTCCGCTTGCCCGCCATCAGCCCTGCTCCCTCTCCCTCGTTGCTCGCGACCGGCTGCCGGGCGCGGCCGCCGCCGCGGCTGCCGGTGGCCGCGCCCGGCCGGGGAGGGCGCCCGGCCCCCCGGAACCCGATGATCTCCTCCACTACGGACAGCAAGGAGGAGAGAAGAGGGTAGTGACAGCGCGACTTTCGCGCCGTTTGCGGCGCTGACAAGGGGTTTTCCTCCCGCCCCGGGGTGCTGGGCACCAAAGGGGGTTCCCGAGGGGCCTCCGAAGTGGGCACCCAGGGAGCTCTCTTGGGCTTGCCCAGCACGGGCGCGTCTGTCAGCCGGGGGTCGGCCCATGCGGTGCCGCTGCCCGGCCTTGGGGTGGGTGGTCGTCATCGTCTCGTCTCCTTCGCTGCCCCGGCCGGGGCAGTCGTCGCGAAGGAGCAGCGTGCAGGACCCCCCTTGACCGCGGTCTGACCGGGGCCGGTGGCCGCCTCGGTCAAGGAGCAACGCGGCCGGGGCGGGAGCGGACAAGGGGTGCTGCGGGGTGGGCCTGTGAGGCATTCGGCCCTCTAACAGATCTACGGGAGATGCAGGGCCCGGACCGGGTGGTCCGGGCCTTCGCCATGCCGCCGGGAAATCCCCTGCCCGCCAGTGCTGTCCACCGGCGCCCGGGCGGCCCCAGGGGGTGAAGACACCGCTCCCGAACCAGGCCGAGACGTAAGCACCCGCGACCTGTCACGGTCCCGCCCGAATCAACGAACTCCCGTTGGAGGACATTCCCATGAGCACCCACCAGGCACCCGGGGCAGTGAACGAGCCGTCCGGGCCTACGCTGAACGAGACGACCGGTCCTGCGCTGGTCGCAACGCCACCCTGGGCCCGGGTCGAGACCCCACAGGGACGCTCTCACGCAGAGAGCCGCAGCAGGACCGCCGACCGCGCGGCACACACCCCCGCGGACGACACCACGCAGGTGTCCGCTGTCCTCGACCCTCCTGCTCAAGGGAGCAGCATCATGACCCGGGACAACGTTCCCAACCCCACGCAGCCGTCCACATCGGCGCCCGCCCAGCCGCCGTCCGATGCCGTACCGGTCCAGCCGGCGGACCCCGCGCCCGCCGTGCGGCAGGCGGCCATTGGCGCCGGGGTGCCCGCCGCGATAGTCCAAGGCGTTGCCCAGGGCGCGGCCCAGGGCGCGTCGCGGACGTTCCTGGCCCGTCTGACGGAAGAGTTCCTCGCCGACCCGCCCGACTGGGTCAGAACGCTGGGGAGCTTTGTCAAGGGGCTGTGGCAGGGGTAGCCGAGGCCGGGCGGGGAACCCCCGCCCGGCCTCTCCGCCGATCGGACCTCGATGCGGGAGAACCAGGGCGGTGGCCTTGTCCTCGTACGAGTCGCCTGCCGTCCGGGGACCGTTGCGACCGATCCACCTCTCCCCATGGGCACACCGAAAACTCCGACCACTGTCCACAGGGTCGGCGTCCGAGGCTGTCGGGAGTCGTCGTGATCCGCACGACGGCCATCTCGAGGAGGCCACCATGCCGTACCTGATCCCGCCCCGTACGCCGCTCACCCCGGAGCAGGTGGAGCGCGGCTTCGACTACCTCCTGGCGCTGCAAATGGGTGGCGGCGCCGCTGTCGCCGGGCGGGCGGAAGCCGACCCGGAGCTGGCGTTCGTCCTGCTGCGGCTGGCCGAGGACATCATCTGGCCCGTCACGGCCGTCGACGAGGAGACCACCGATCCGTGCGCGGACTCCTTCGCGCTGGACGAGGTCGGGTGCGTACTGCTGTGCGCGCGGCGGGACTGGGCGCGCGACTCCCCCACCACGGCGGTGCCCGGCATCGCCCGCAACATCCTCCGCTTCGTCGAGAACGTCATCCCCGACCCCGACGACCACGGAGACACCCACGCCACCCTGAAGGCCATGCGCGACGAGCATCTGGCGATGGCGCACGCGGTGCAGTGCGATTCTCCTTGACCTGAGCTGAGGACCCCGTTGGCCAATTCCGCTTTGGACAAGGCGGGCGGCTCGCGGGCGTCGGTCTACTTGTCCTCGGAGCTGCGCAGGTACAGGTGATCAGTCATGCGTGCCGGTCTCCGTCCGCTGGTCGTCTGCCAGCTGGATCAGGGCGAGCACCGCGGCGTGGCGGTTCTCCTCGGCGCCCAGTCGCTGGGTGTCGTCTGGCCCGGCAGTGGTCTGATGGAGGCCGTGCTGACGCTCCGTCCAGTCACGCAGGATGGCGCGGGCCTCGTCCGGTGTGGTGTCGATCGCGGCCGCGACCTCGGACCAGGTGGCGCCGAGCAGAATGGCCTCACGGATGTCGCCCCCGCGGCGGGCAATGAGATCGCGCCGGATCGACTCCGACAACGCGAGCACGGCCAACACGTCGTCGGTGCCTCCACGCTCGACCGGGTCCGGGAAATCCGCAGGCAGAGTCCTGTTCATCAGCCGGTCGACATGCCCGACGCGCTTCTCCATCTGCCAAGAAAGCGGAACCCGTCCACCAGAAATCATGCGGACGTCGTCCGGACGGCGGACAGCAAGGTCATTCCAAAACTCGTACTCGGGTGTGCTCATGCGCCCCCCTTAGGCGGCCGGGCCCCGCGGCCTCGGCGTCCGATGAACACCCTAGGAGGAGCGCCCGGATCGCGGGCGCGGCCTCCAGTCGATCCAGCCTTTCCTAGAGGGCGCGGACGAGGCGGGCGCGGTTCTGGACGCAGCGCCCGGTGCCCTCGATCGTCGCGGACAGCCGGCCTTCTGCCTCGCGCAGGATGACGTCGGCGAGCGCCTTGGGGCTGCTGTCCTTGGGCGGCTGGTCGGCATGGCGGCGGACGTCGGAGGCGACGGCGCGGGCGTGGCCGGTGAGCTGCAGGGCGATCTGCTCCAGGTCGCGGACGGTGAAGTGTCCACGCCGGTCCACGCGAGGACGGCTTTACGGCGGGCCTTCTCCGTCCGTGGTCCCGGTTCCGAGGGCCCGGCGGGTGCTTGCCGTGGCAGCCAGCTGGGCCCCGACCACCCCGCGCGCTCGTAGGTCCTGGAGGTCGGGCAGGCGTATGCCGGGCAGTACGTCGATGAGGTCGGCTTCGGCTGCACGAATACTGCTGAGCCCGGAAGCTTCAGGGCCTGCGCCAAGGGCGCGGCGAGTGGTCACGGAGATCATCGTAGGAGCGCGAACCGTCACGCAGGCTACGAACGAGCGACGCTGCTGCCCGAGCCCTTCCGTGTCCCGGGGCCAGGACGTGCGGCATGATCGGGCACTGCCGGACCGGCGAACACTCCTCGTCGGTCTGGCGCTCCCGGTACGCCTGGGCCTGGCAGGCCGCGTCGCAGTACCGGCGCCCGGCCACCGCGTCGTTCGGAAGCCGGGCAACGCACAGGGCACAGCAGCGAACCCGGGCCACGTCTCCAGCATCACGCGATTACGCTCCAGAAGCGCGGGGGTGGAGCCCGAACAAGGGTCGATGACGATCCGGGCGAGTTCCGGCAGGGCTCCGGCCTTGCGTATCGGTCCCGGCTTCGCACTTCTGCGAAGTTGCTACCGTCAGCCCTCCACGTGCATGCGGAGGCCTCATGGATCAGCTCATCGGTGTCGTGATCGGCGGTGTCATCGCCCTCGGGGGCGGAGCCCTCACCGCGTGGCTGACCGCCAAACACCAGAAGGACGCCGCCCGCTCGCAGGACCTGTGGGACCGCCGCGCCGCCATGTACCTCGACCTGCTGCTGCACCTGAGCGGCGCGGTTTCCTTCGCGACCGACGCGGTCGTACCCGGCTACTACGGACCGCGGACCCCTGAGCAGCACCAGCTCCGCCGGGACCTTGCGGCCCGGGTCGACCTCTTCGGCTCCCCGAAGGTCCGGGAACTCTGGGAGGCCGCCACAGAGGCCATCGGCGATCTGCACTACCACTGCACTGAGGGCGACTTGTACACGCGGGACGGCAACATCCCCCCTGACATCACGGACCCCGGATACCTCAGATACAAAGCCGCCCAGGAGAAGACCGAGGAGGAACTCATCAGGCAACTGCGGCACGAGGTCGACGTCGACAAGCATCTGAAGGACTGATGCGGTTGCACGTCCAGGCTCGTGGCTTGGGTTTCACGTACGCGCCCAGGGCAGGAGGGCCGGTTTCAAAAACTCGCCCCGGTTCGAGGCGTGTGCTCAGCGGCCGGCTTCCGGTCCGTGCGGGCCTGGCTGCTGGGGGCGGTGCTGTTCCTCCTGGCGCTCCGGGTGTACCGGAGGTGCGGTCTCCCGGCCGGTGTACTTCTTCTTCCTGGCCCGGGCCCCCTCACCGGTCTTCGTCAAGGCGGCCGCCAGGTGGCGCAGCTGCTCAGCGGTGAGTTCCAAGGCTTCCAGGTCCGTACGCGATTGCCTCAGGGCCCGTAGCGCCGTCAGGTCCAGTGCTTCGGGGCGGCCGGGCTTCTGCTCCTGGTCGTCGTTCTCGGGGTCGGCCGGCTCGGGTGCGAGCAGCTGCTCGGGCATCGCCGCCTGCTGGTGCCGGGCGACGTCGTACGCCCGGCCCCGCACGGCGGTGGCGGTGGTGGTGGTGGTGGTGCGCAGCTTCTCGCGGACCGCCGCGCCGGCGAGGACGGCTCGTTCGTACTGGAGCGGGATGCGGGGGATCTCCCACTCCCCCGCGTCCTGGCCCGGGGGCCGGGGCGCGGGCGGCTCGCCGGGATCAGCCGGGGGCTCCGGGGCGGGCGCAGGGGCAAGTCGGCGGGCGGGGAGGTCGGACAGGGACCAGCGTGCGGTGTAGAGGCGGTAGCCGGCTTCCAGTCCGCGTACGGTCTTCGGCTCGCTGATGTCCAGGCAGTGGGCGGAGACGGCGGCGGCCACGACCTGGTCGTCAAGGCCCGGGCCGCGGCGGCGGCCGCGCAGGACCAGGGCGAGGTGGCGGCGGGCCTCGGCGAGCAGGTGCCGCCGGTGGAAGCGGCCGCCCTCGCTCATCACGAACACCGTCGCAACGACATCGACAGCGGCCAGCGCGACATCGACCACGGCGGTGACCCGGGCCCGGATCACCGCGGCTGCGGCACGGGCGTGCTCGAGGAGGGAGGAGATGACCGACGCGGCCACACCGGAGGTGAGGATCGCGCTCTGCTTCCAGTCGGCGCGCAGCTGCGCGAGCGAGCGGGCCTTCTCCTTCTTGGGCGGCCGGGTCTTCCTCGCCGCGATCCGCTCCAGCTTGGCGCGGGCCCGCTCCGAAACCACGGGCAGGAACTGGCGCTCGGTGAGCATCTGGGCGAAAGACCGGACGTGAGTGGTGAGGGCGTCGAGTTCGGGGCAGTGGACCAAGACTGCCTTGAGCCGAAGATGGTCGATCTCAGGGAGGGTCTCGGGGCGCCGGAGGATCCAGCCGGCGACGACGCGGGGTGACGGTGGCCGAGCTGTGATCGGGGTGGGAGAGGTCCTCTTCTCCCGGAAGTAGGCGCGAACGCGCTGGTAGCTGCCCTGATAGCCGAGCGGCACGATCTTTCGGGTCGCCGTGGCCGTCGACGGCGGTGACGTACTCGTCCTCCAGCTCCGCCAGGCAGGGCGAACGCCTTCCCCAGTGGCTCGACGCCGTCCGGCGCGACGACCTCCCCAGCCTCCACACCCTGGCCGCAGGCATCGAACGTGACCGTGATGCCGTCATTGCCGGGTTCACCCTGCCCTGGAACTCCGGCGTCGTCGAAGGACACGTCAACCGGATCAAGATGCTCAAACGCCAGATGTTCGGTCGCGCCGGCTTCGCTCTTCTGAGGAAGAGGGTTCTTCTGGCCAGCTGACCAAAGCCACCCATAGGGTGACGGGGACGAGAGAAGATGCACCATGGATCCCCGCATACCCCCCTTGCGTCGCAAGCTGGCCGCGATCCCGTTCCAACCACTGCGCAGTCACTCCTTCGGAGAAGAACAACACGAGTTCCGCCTCGGTCCGAAGCTGGCA
>NZ_JBEZYG010000036.1:0-57767 GCF_040638385.1 Streptomyces sp. NPDC026589 | reverse complement strand
GATCAGCTCGGCCAGGGCAAGGAGAACGCCCGCAACTTCCTCAAGGACAACCCCGACCTCGCCAACGAGATCGAGAAGAAGATCCTGGAGAAGCTCGGAATCGGGGTAGCGGTGGCGACTGCGGTCCCCGAGGGCGCGAGCACCGCCCCGGCCCCCGAGGCCGTCCGGGCCTCGTCGGGAAACGCCGCCTGACAGGCATCGGCACGACCCGGCCGGGGCCCCGGTTCGCGAAAGGCGGCCCCGGGGGAGCCGGATCGTCAGGACCGCCTCGAACGGTTACCCGAATGACCGATACCATGCGCGCCCATGACGGACGACGTGCGCAACATCGTGCTGGGCGTGATAGCCGCCGGGATCAGTGCCTCGCTGGGCTGGCTCGCCCGGACCTACCTCTGGCGGCGGGGACTCCGCCGCAAACAGACCTTCTTCGGACTGCCGGCGAACTCCGAATGCCTGCTTGTCGTCAACCGCTACGCGGGCGCCGAAGGGTCGGTGCACCGTCACGACGCGTTCGCCCTGCTCGAACTCTCCGCCCTCATCAAGGACTGTGCGGCACACGCGCAGATCGTCACGCACGACACGGCCCAGCAGGGGTTCGGGGAGCGCACGGAGTTCTGCGTCGGCGGCCCGACGTCCAACCAGCGGATGGCCGCGCATCTGCGGACCCTGCTCCCCGGGGTGCGGATCAACGTCGAGCAGGACCCGGGCCCCGACCGGGTGGCGTTCCAGATCGGCTCGGAGCGCTACCGGCTGGAGCCGGGGACCTCCGAGTACGTCCTGCTGGCCCGCCTGACGGGCAGTCAGGAGTCCCGCCCGGTCTTCCTGTTCTGCGGTCAGCGCGCCATCACCAACCAGGCGGCCACCCGCTACGTCACGCGCAACTACGAGAAGCTGCGCCGCAAGCACGGCGCCAAGTCGTTCTGCCTGCTGCTGAGGGTCGTCAACTCCGGTGCGTACGGCCCCGATGTGGTGGAGCTGATCGGCGATGTGACGCGCGAGGCCCAGGCGCCCGTGCCCAGCACGCCCGCTTCCCACCGGGCGGGCGGCTGACCGGGCCCGACGTCGGCGGCGCACCCGCGCCCGGCCGGCCGGACATCGCGACGGCCGGGCAGAAGCTGAGGACGGGAGCAGGGAAAGCTGCGCTGCCCGTCCTCACAGCTGACCCGTTCAAGGCCGGGCGATGGATGGGAAATCAGGTGCCATGATGCAGAATCCACGCTATCGAACCGTGATCACGGAACTCTTGACCGACTCCCCTGTCGTCCGGGAGCAGGTGGTCAAGGACGTGAGAGAGTTCCTGGCGGTCGGCGAATACGCCTTGGCTTGTGAAACGCTCTGCGGGTGGATCCACGAAGATGACCTCGCGATCTCTTCTGCCTTTCACGAACGACTTCGGCAGCCGGCCGACGGTGGAGCGTACTCCAGGCCGAGCAGTGAGGTTTCTCCGGGGAAAGGAAGGAACCCGACATGAGGGAAATGCCTCTCCCCTGGTGAGCACACCCGCCCTGGAGGTTTTTCCGTTGAGTTCCGCACGTCCGCGCATCCGTCGTTCCGTCCCGGCCGGCCGGAGGGCCCGGCTCGCCCTCACCGGGCCGGCGGCCCTGCTCGCCGCCGCGCTCACCGCGTGCGCGGGAGACCCCTCGGGCTCCGCCGAGGTGGGCGGCGACGCCAAGGCGCCCGGCACCAGCGTCTCGGTGAACCTCAAAGGCGCGGCGGCGGCCCCGGGCGGACCGGTGAAGGTGACGCTGGCTCACGGAGAGCTGAAGGCGGTGTCGGTGACGGCGGGCAAGGGCGGCGCGCTGGCCGGAAAGATATCCGCCGACGGCCGGACCTGGACGTCCGATCGGGTCGCCGCGCCCGGCACCGCGTACACGGTCGAGGCGCGGGACACGGACGGCGGCAGTGACCGGGCCACGTTCGCCACCGCCGAGGCCGAGAAGGTCAACAAGCTTCTCCTCGCGCCGGGGAAGAACACGACCGTGGGTATCGCCCAGCCGCTGTCCGTCGTCTTCGACCACCCCGTGAAGGACAAGGCGGCCGTCGAGAAGGCCCTGAAGGTCTCCACCTCCAACGACACCGAGGGCTCCTGGGGCTGGCTCCAGGACTACTCGGGCAAGGACCGCGTCGACTGGCGGCCCAGGGAGTACTGGAAGCCCGGCACGAAGGTCACCCTGGACGCACAGCTGAACGGGGTCGACACGGGTGCGGACGGCGGCTGGTTCGTCCGCGACTACACGACGACGTTCACGATCGGCGCGGCCCAGGTGGTCAAGGTCGACCTGGACCGGTCCCGGCTCGCCCTGCACCGGGACGGGAAGCAGGTCCTGGACATCCCGATGTCGGCGGGCACCCCGGGCGGCGAGAAGGCTTCCTGGCGGGGCACGGCGGTGCTGATGTCGAAGGAGGGCACGATCAACATGCGCTCCGAGACGGTGGGCCTGGGCGACGCCTACGACAAGATGGTCGACTACTCGATGCGGCTGACCTGGTCCGGGATGTACGTGCACGCGGCCCCGTGGAACGCGGGCGTTTTCGGCCAGGCCAACCGGAGTTCGGGCTGCGTCGGGATGAGCGACGCGGACGCCGCGGCCCTGTACGGACAGGTGCGGGTGGGCGACCCGTTCGAGATGACCGGCACGCAGGCCAAGGGGACGGTCGCCGAGGGCAACGGGTACGGCGCGTGGAACCTGTCGTGGGAGGACTGGGCGGCGAAGAGCGCCCTGAGGTGAGCCGGTAGCGCCCGCTGCGGCCCGGAGCGCGTGCGGGGCGCTCCGGGCCCGCAGCACTACTGACACCACGTCCAACAATCGTTACCTTCACGCAACGCACCCGGTAGTTACCAACGGTAAACAACCGGGGTTACCGTCGGGTCACTTTGCACTGACACGCGTGAGGAGTGACCCCGTGGCACGTCCGAAACCGGCACTGCGCACCACCGCTTCGATCACCACCGCCGCCGTCCTGCTCGCCGGGGCCGCGCTCGCCGCCGCCCCGGCCGCGACGGCGGCCCCCGGCACCCCGCCCGCGGGCGCGACCGCCCAGGGCCTGACGTTCCACGACATCCCCGGGTCCGGGGGCATCACCCTGAAGGGCAACGTCTTCACGCCCGCCGGGGCCGCGACCGGAACGAAGCATCCGCTGATCGTCTTCCCGACGAGCTGGGCCATGCCGCAGATCGAGTATCTGGCCCAGGCCCAGAAGCTCGCCGACTCCGGTTACGTCGTGGTGAGTTACACCTCGCGCGGCTTCTGGCTCTCGGGTGGGGAGATCGAGGTGGCGGGCCCGCCGGACATCGCGGACGCCTCCGCCGTCATCGACTGGGCGCTGGAGCACACCTCCGCCGACCCGGACCGCATCGGCATGGGCGGCGTCTCCTACGGGGCGGGCATCAGCCTGCTGGCGGCGGGGCACGACGCGCGGATCAAGGCGGTGGCCGCGCTCAGCGGCTGGGCCGACCTGATCGACTCGATCTACAGCGGGCGCACCCAGCACCTCCAGGCCGCCGCCCTGCTCGGCGGCGCGGGCCTGGTCACCGGCCGCCCCGGCGACGAACTCAACCGGACGCTCAAGGACTTCCTCGGCTCCAACCTGGAGAAGGAGCCGGAGATGATCGCCTGGGGGAAGAAGCGCTCCCCCGCGACGTATCTGGACCGGATCAACGCCAACGGCGCGGCGATCATGATGGGCAACGCCTGGGGCGACACGATCTTCCCGCCCAACCAGTACGCCTCGTTCTACGACAAGCTCACCGGCCCCAAGCGGCTGGAGTTCCGCCCCGGCGACCACGCCACCGCCGAGGCCACCGGCCTGCTCGGGCTGCCGAACGACACCTGGACGAGCACCCGCCGCTGGTTCGACCGCTATCTCCGGGGCGAGCCCAACGGCATCGACACCGAACTGCCGGTCCAGCTCAAGTCCCGTACGGAGCAGGGGTACGAGGGCTATCCGGACTGGAAGTCCGTCGGTGCCGTGAAGAACCGGATCCCGCTGGACGGCACCAAGAAGGTGTGGGCAGGCGTCGACTCCGGCGCCAACGGCGGCATCGCGATCCTGTCCAACGCCCTGGACCAGTTCCTGAAGCTGCCGCCGACGGTCTCCGTGCCCCTGCTGCCGCGCACCTTCGCGAGCGTCTGGCAGTCCACGCGGTACACCACCGAGCAGCGGATCCGGGGCACGTCGGCGCTGCACACCACGGTCACCAGCACAGAGCCGAGCGGCACCCTCGTCGCGTATCTCTACGACGTGGGGCCTCTCGGCATCGGCAAACTGGTCAGCAACGCTCCGTACACCTTCCACGGGCAGACGCCGGGCCGGCCGTTCCCCGTCGACCTGGAGCTGTACTCCACGGCCTACGACGTCCCGGCCGGTCACCGGCTCGCCCTGGTGATCGACACCGTCGATCCGTTGTACATCGAGCACAACCCGACCGGCGCGCAGCTGACCTTCTCCTCGCCCTCCACGGACCCGAGTCATCTCTCGGTCCCGCTGCGCGAGAAGTGATCACCGACTGCTGCCGGGCGGGCAGGGCCCGGCTACTGCCCTCCTGGCAGCAGCGTCCCCGGTTCGGCCGGGGCCACCCCCACCGCCTCCGTCCTCGGATTGCGCCGCTGACGGCGGGCCACCCAGGTGGCGAACCACGAGAGCAGCATGCACATCCCGATGTAGATCGGGAGGATCAACATCACGACGGAGATGAAGGACACTGAACTGCAACGAAGCAGATTTCTCGGTATCACTTGGGAGATAGATGAGAAAAGGGGCGACCAGCTGTGCGACTCGGCAGGCTCCTGCATGGCCAGGGCGCCGCGCCGGACCAACGTATTCTTGGCTTCCGCCCTGATGACCACGGGGCCAGCGCCCCCCGCGACCAGGCCTCGATGCTGCTCGACGGCCGCATCGACGTTGTCTATGTGCGGCTCTATATAGACGAGACCACATAGATCGAAGATCACCGGCAGACTGCTCTTCCGCGGCCTGGGCAAGACGGGTTCCAGGCCAGCAGGCCCGGCGGCGCTCTGGCGCCGCGATTCACTCATCCGGACATCTCGGTCGGCGCTGGATCCGGGCAGCAGCCTGGTGCCCAGGGCCGTACGATGCAGGCGCAGGGGCCCGCTGGTTTGGGTATATCTCTTCTTACAGGCAGTCCACATCGGAGGGTGACAGGCGTATGGCGGCGAACGCCGATCACCTGAAAGCTCTGGTGCGGGCGCACTCCGAAGCCAACGATGACCTCTTCTACAGCGTCGCTCTGCAGGTGGCGGCGAAGTCCGCCCGCCAGGGGCAGGGGAAGTTCGCGGTAGAGCTGCGTGAGCTGGTCGAGGCCGCCCAACAGCGGCAGGGGAAGCCGGGCACCCAGCGTGCCGCTACCCCGGTGGTGCAGCCGCGTGGTGAGCTGACCAGTCTCCTGACTGCAGGCTATCCGGACACCCAGCTCGACGACATGACCCTGGAAGCCGGACTGCGTGCGTCACTGGACCGCGTGCTGCACGAACAACGACAGCGTGCACGGCTGGAGCGCTTCGGCTTTACCCCGGTGCACCGCATTCTGCTGTCCGGGCCTCCTGGGACGGGCAAGAGCATGACGGCAGCGGCCCTGGCCGGAGAGCTGAAACTGCCCCTGTTCACCATTCGCCTGGACGGTCTGATCAGCCGGTTCATGGGTGAGACCGCCGCCAAGCTGCGTCTGGTCTTCGACGCCGTGGCTCAGACCCGTGCGGTCTACCTGTTTGACGAGTTCGACGCTCTGGGAGCCGAACGGGCGGCAGGCAACGACGTCGGCGAAGCCCGCAGGATCCTCAACTCATTCCTGCTGTTTCTTGATGAGGCGCCCTCCGAGAGTCTCGTGGTGGCAGGCACCAACCACCACCAGCTTCTGGACCAGGCTCTGTTCCGTCGCTTCGACATGATCGCCACCTACGGCCCTCCCACCGGGGAGGAAGCTGTACAGGTGCTGCAGCGACGTCTAGCCGGAATGGACACAAGCACACTACGGTGGGGCCTCGTGACAGAACGTGCATCGGGCCTGAGTCACGCCGAGCTGGTCAAAGCGGCGGAAGCAGCAGCCAAACGAGCCATCCTGGCTGACCGGGACGTGGTGGACGAACAGCTGCTGCTGGAGGCCCTGACCGAGCGCCACGCCTCCCACCATGCCTGAGCCCGACTCTTCCGCACGGCTCAGCCCGCACCTGATCGTGCCCTGGGAGGCCACCACCCTCACCCCGCGCTCCGAGGCTGCCGGTGGAAGCGGCCCGGCCCTGGTCCAGCACACAGACCGGCAGGGGCACGCCGATGCTTTGGTGGATGGGCTGGAGAAGGCCCGCCGTGAGGCAACCCAGTCCATGCAGCAGACGCCCGAGGAGCGTCAGCCTGATGGTTTCGCGGTGCGTATCGAGGCGGCTCGCGACCACCCTCTGGACCTGGAGCGCCTGGACGCTTCCGGCCTGACACTCATGAGCAGCCACCCGCAGACCGAGAACAGTCAGCAGGACGCGCTGGTCTGGATCCCCTTCGACAAAGTCGCCTCGTTCACCCAGCGGATCGCCGACTTCACGGACAACACCCCCCGCGGCAACCCCAAGCAGGCCGTGCTGGTGGCCAATATGGAACAGGTCCAGCGGGCTCTGCTGGAGCACCTCTGGCAGGAGCGGCAGGATCTGCCGCCGCTGGATGAGGAGCGTTGGTGGGAGCTGTGGTTCGATCCGCGGATCTCGCCGACGGCGGTTGACACCTTGCGTTCCCTGGCCGAAGAGCGTCGCTGGCGGGTCAGCGAACGGGCGATCCATGTCGGGGAACGCCTGGTGGCGCACGTCGCGACGACCGGCAACGAGCTGGCGTTCCTGTTGGCAACGAACGCCTGCCCTGCTGAGATCCGCAGCCCTACCTTCGCCGAGGGCCTCTACGCCGTCGACCGCGAGTTCCGACTGGACCTCGTGAAGGATCTCGCCGCGCGCATCGAGCCTGCCGCACCGGAAGCCCCGGCGGTATGCATCCTGGACACAGGGATAGCCCAGGAGCACGCCCTGCTGAAGCCCGCGTTGCACGAGCGCGCCTACAGCGTGCTTCCTGGGAGTACTCCGGCCGACCGGATTGGGCACGGCACGCAGATGGCCGGGCTCGCCCTCTTCGGGGACTTCGCCGCAGCCCTTGAATCGCAAGGTCCCGTCGTTCTCAGTCACGGTCTTGAGTCCGTGAAGATCCTCAACGACGCTCACACACTTGACGCATCCCCGCGCACCTGTGCGGAGACGACTGCGAACGCGGTCGCGACCGCCGAGATCGGCAACGGAGGCCCCGCACCGTCGGGACGGGTCTTCTCGATGGCCGTCACCCGGCAGTCCGGGGAAGGGGAGAACGGCGTAGACGGCACGGCCACCCTGTGGTCGGCCACGCTGGACGCCCTGGCAGCAGGCACGGACGTCACCGTCCGGGACGACCGGATCGAGCTGATCGGAGCACCCGATCCCGAAGCCTCACGTCTGATCATCGTCAGCGCCGGCAACATCCGCGGTGCCGTCCCCCACCAGATGCGCCGCGACGACGGCACGCTGGATCCGCTGCTTCTGTCCGACCTGTCACGCATCGAGGAACCCGCCCAGGCACACAACGTACTCACCGTCGGGGCGTGCACGCACATGGACGCCGTCCCCGATTCCGCCCTGTTCAGCGGATTCCGTCCGCTGGCCGCTCCCGGTGCTCTGTCCCCCTTCAGCCGGACCTCGGTGGCGCTGACCAACGGCTCCATCACCAAGCCCGACATCGTTCTGGAGGGCGGCAACATGCTCGTCGCCCCTGACGACAGCATCCTGGACGCACACGATCTGGTGAGCGTGGCGACCACCCACCACGACCCTGCGCGTCAGCTGACCTGGACGAACGCCACGAGCGCCGCCACGGCCCAGGCGGCTGCACTCGCCGCCACGGCGATGAGCGCCTACCCCGGACTGCGACCGGAGACGGTCCGCGCCCTTCTCGTGCACGAAGCCCAGTGGACCCCGGCCATGGTCGAACAGGGCCTGTTCAAGAAGACCGGCGCCCCCAAACTCGCCAAGGGCGACGTGATGAGACAGGTGATCCGCCGGTACGGATGGGGCATGCCCACCGCCGAACGGATCCGCAGCAGCGCCTCGAACGCCGTCACCATGATCATCCAGAACACCCTGGTGCCGTACAAGGTCAAGGGCGGGCAGGTTCGCCTGGCCGAACTCAAGCTGCACGAGCTTCCGTGGCCCCTGGAACAACTGCGCGACCTGGCCGAGACCACCGTCGACCTGCGCGTGACGCTCGCCTACATGATCGAGCCCAATCCCGGCCGGCGCGGCATGCTCGGCCGCTACAGCTACGCCTCGCACGGCCTTCGCTTCGCCATCAAAGGCCCTACCGAATCCAGCGACTCCTTCCAGAGGCGACTGGCCGAACAGGCCGAACACGAGAGCGACGGCATCGGTAACCCCAAGGCATTCGAGTCCAACAGCAAGTGGCTGGTCGGCCCCCGGGCCCGCAACCTCGGCTCTCTGCACGCGGACATCTGGCGAGGATCGGCGACCGAACTCGCCGACTGCGGCACGCTCGCCGTCTACCCCGTCGGAGGCTGGTGGAAAGCGAACAGGCGCAACGACCGCATCGGCCTGCCCGTCAGCTACGCCCTCCTGATCTCCCTGCGCACACCAGAGGTCTCCACCGACCTGTACACGCCCATCGCCAACCAACTCGGCTTGTCGATCGGCGTGGCCCCACACGCCCAGACCGAAATCGTGGACGGCATCCCCATTCAGATGGAATTCGGCTGGTAGCTGGCCAGCCTGTTGGAGTTGCCTATCCGCCCTCCTCATCTGGGGCCTCCCGGTGGCGGACTGCGAACAAGGCGGCCGGTTGGGGCCCTTCCCCTATCCCCACGATGAGTACGACTGGTTGGCCCAACACGGCCAACGCCAGCGCGGCAGCCTGGACAAGGGCACTGGCCCAGATGATCGTGTCGGGGGCGACTGAACGCGGGAACCCAGCGAGTACGACGTTGGCCGCCAAAGCTGCTATCGCCACGCAGGAGAGCCGCAACGCGCCGCGGCACTGCGGATACCTCATACCTCCCGCATACCGTGACGATCACGAACCGTCAGCCCCTACGACAAGACGACTTCAAGGTCAGTGGATCCAGGTACCTGAACGCAGTCACAGTGAAGCCCTTCAGTCGGACACCCAGCAGCCCGGCACCCCCAGCACCCACCGGGGCGGACCACAGAAGGAGCCGCCGGGGCAAGCTCCGGGCATTGGGGCCCTTCGCCGCCCGCGGCCTACGGCACGCCCAGCACGAACAGCGCGTATCCCGCGTACGAACCAGAGGCCAGTGCCGCCGTGCCGAGGGCCGTGACGAGCGGGGCCCACTTCAAGCGACGCATGGCGAAGGCGAGTGGCACGAACAGGGGGAACAGCGGCAGCAGATAGCGGGAGACGTTGCCGAAGTACTGCTGCGTGCCCATCACCATGAGGTACGACAGCACCGTGTACACCACGAGCACTACAGGCGGGCGCAGTTGGATCAGCAGCACCGTCAGCACCGTCAGCACCGGCACCAGTAGCACCACCCCGACCCCGATCATGTCCTCGAAGGGCATCGCGAAGTGGTAGTCGTCGCGGCCCACCGCGACATTCGTGAGCACATCGAGACTGTGCCGACCGTAGTCGAACTTGTGAGCCCACGCCCCGTCCTGCAGCTTGCTGTAGCCGTTCCAGACGTCCATGCGGTAGCCGACCCAGCCGAGGTAACCGACCACACCCAGCGGTGCGATCGCCACCGCGACCAGCGGCCGGTGCCAGCGCTCCTTGTGGCGCCACACGGCAAGCAGCCCCGCCACGGCGAGGGCGGCGACCAGGGTGACGGCGGTGGGACGGGAGAGGCCCGCGGTGAAGGTCAGTGCTCCTGCGGTGAGCCAACGGCGGGTCATCACCGCGTAGCAGGCCCAGGCGGCCAGCGCCGTGTACACCGACTCGGAGTACACCGCCCACTCGGCGCCGGAGCCGGGCCACACCGCCCACAGCCCGACGGCGACCAGACCGGCCCGCCGGCCGGCGAGGCGTGCGGTGACCGCGTGGATGCCGAGCGCTGCGACGAAGGAGAAAAGGACCGAGACGGTCATGTCAGCACCGTAGGGGCCGAGCCCGGTGACCGCTGACACCACCTTCATCAGGGCCGGGTACAGAGGGAAGAAGGCCGCTGAGTTGGCCTCGATGGTGATCATGCCGTTGGCGCCGGACACCGGCTCCAACGCCGGATCGTAGCCGTGCAGCGCGATCTGCTGGTACCACCAGCCGTCCCAACTGCCCAGCACGTCCCAGGTGTGCTCGCCGCCGCCGAAGCGGGGGGGGGCTTCTCGCGGAAGTCCCCGGCCGCGTCCAGCAGATACATGAAAACGGCGAAACCAGCGAGCTTCAGCACTCCGTACGTCGCGAGCACGGGACCGTAGTGCGCGGCGGCACAGCGCCACCGCTCGCGCCACCCCGGCCACCCCGGCTGCACCGGCTGCACCGGCTGCACCGGCTGCACCGGCTGCACCGGCTGCACCGGGTAAGGAACGACCGGCCAGGTCGCGGGAGACGAGGACGCGGGCGGGAACGGGTGCCGATCGGCTCGGCCGGCGCCAGCGGTGGTCATGAGGCGGGGGATCCTGTCGTACGGCGGGAGCGGCGGCCGGGGAACACCCAGGCCCTCAATAGGAGGAAGCCCAGCAGGGTCGCGGCGAGGTTGGCGACGACCAGCGTCACCAGCTCCACGCGCGCACCGGCTTCCGACGCGACGCGGTGCAACAGGGCGAGGGAGCCGCTGGTGAGGGTGAGGCCCACCAGGAAGGCCGCCAGGCCCTTGAGCTGGTGCCGCAGCACATCGCCGCCTTCGCTCGCCGCGGCCCTGCGCCACATCCGCGACCACTCCGGCCGCGCCGTGACCGTGCAGTCCGTCGTCGACCGCACCCCTCTGTCGCGACCCGCCCTGGAGTACCGCTTCACCACCCTCCTCGGCCGGACGGTCCACGGCGAGATCCTGCGGGCGGTATGCCGGAGGTATGAGGTATCCGCAGGGAGGGGGTCTGACCGCGGAGAGGCAAGCATTCCGTGAGCGGGAGCGGATGCCCCACAGAGAGTTTTCCGTCTTCAGCAGCCAGGCGCGATGTGCGGCGTCGGCTTTCTCCTGCACGCGTTCCTGGGCTTCGCGAGGCTGGGGCAGGAAGTGGTGCTCAACTCGTAGGGCCTGGCGGTGGCGATGACGACGTATTGCGGAAGCGCCTCGCTGCGCACGATGCGGGGCCTTCCAGACCGTGGGCGCGGGTACCCAGATCGGTGGCACGCCGGGCGCCGTCTAGGATGAGATCCATGTTGACGGCGCCACCTGCGGTGTTTCCGGCGCCAGCGGGCTGGGGCACGCCAGCGAGGACATCGCAGATGTTACCGGCGGCCCACACGCCCTGGACGCCGGTGAATCCGGAGGGGTCGACGGCGACCTGAACGCCGGGGACGGCGGGGTGAGGGCTGAGGGTGAGGCCGAGATCTTCGAGGAAGCCGCCGCAGGCGGTAAAGGTGGAAGCGACGACAAGGGTGTCGAGGGGGATGACGATGCCGGAGGCCAGGCGGGGAATGCCGTAGCCGGCATCCACCACGACCAGGGCCTCCGGATCACTGTCCGTCCACTGCCCGGCCGCGACCAGTCGCTCGTAATCCGGCCCGCATCAGCCTCGCCGTGCGTATGGCACGGGGTGGACAACGTGCAGCGCCCGACCTGACGATGCCGGAAGTGCCCCTGGAGGATCAGCAGGGCTATACACCAAATGCCCTCGTCCGAGGCCGAGTTCAGCCTTGACACCACTCGTATGAGGGGCCAACGTACCTCGGTCGCCGCCGTTCCCCTCTACCTTGACAATCCCATCTGCACCCTAGAGCGGAGCCGGAGTGGTGAAGTACACGGTGCCTGCACCGCAGGCCGACTTGCTGCGCGAGCTCGCGGCGGCCTCCAATACCGTGCGCATTCCACCCGGCCGTACACAGGTCGCCAGGGCGCTGGAGCAACGGGGGCTGATCAAAAGGACCTGGCGCGGCAGTGTTCACGTCGCCGTGGTAACTGCGGAAGGCCGCTACTACCTCAAGCACGGCAAACATCCCCGGCAGGTCCAAGCGGAGAAGGAGCGGCTGGAGAATGACAGCGCTCAAGCCGCGCTCGCCCCGGCCGGCGGGACAGAACTGGTCTCCCGACTGCAATCGGCATCAGGGACGATCACGGTTCCTGATCCTGCGCCTCGGACCCGGGGGCAGTGGCGGGCCGCCTATTACGACGCACTCCACCACGGGCACCTCCCCGAAGGTCACAAAGTGCGGTGGAACGGCCGCCAACACGGCGACTGTGTCTTCACCCTGGTCAACGAAGAGGCCGAGAGAGCTGCCCAGCCCCCTCCGGTACCGAGCATCGACATACCGGAAGTTCTGGATCGGCCTCACCCTCTCGTCCGTGCGACGCGTAACGCCATGGGCCGCTCTCAGGGCACGGTCGACACCCGCGGCAGAGCGGGAGCCATCCCGTTGCATGTGTCGCGTCCGCTTGCCGACCGCGCCCTACGAATCATGCACGCGCTACTGACCAAAGCTGAGAGCCGCGGCTATACAGCTGAGTCTCAGACCGACCTCCAACGCGGGGAGGCCGTCCACACACTGGCGATCGTGATCCGGGGCCGAGCCTTTCCCCTCGTCCTCACGGAACGCACGGCCAAAGTCCCGCACGAGCCGACACCGAAGGAGGTACGCCAGAAGGAGCGCAATCCCTGGATCCGGCCCCCCAAGTGCGACGAGGAGTTCAACGGACGCCTCGCCCTCGGTGCACCCGCCAAGAGCCGGTACCAGCACTCGTATGCGCAAAGCGACGGGGCGCGCTGGACCTTGGAGTCGCGCCTGGGTCTCTTCCTACAGGACCTCGAACGTCTCACTGCTGAAGGCGAACGCAGGGACCGGGAGCAGGAACTCCTCGAAGCCGAGCGGCGGCGCCAATGGTATGCAGCTATTGCACAGGCTCGTGAGCAGCAGATCGCTCAGCAGCGCACGAAGGTACTCGCCGAACAGATGAGCGCCTGGAATCAGGCTGCCGAGATCCGCGCCTTCTGCCAGGCAGCCCGCGCTCGAACCGGCAACGCTCCGATTCCGGCCGGCGAGGCGGAGTGGCTGCAATGGGCGGAGGCGTACGCCGCACGGCTCGACCCGCTGCACCACGCGCTGGTTACTCCGCCGGATCCCCCGGCCAGGCGGGGGGTTCTTGGCGAACTTGTAAAGGTCGACGTCTACGCCTATCCGTGGCCGTTCGACGCTGACGGCCGCTGGGTGCTCCCCCAAGAACAGCCGACCGACTCGAACTCAAATTCGTGACCTCGTTCCGCGTGCAGAAGACTTTGCCCCCGTCCAAGCAGGGCAGGGGCGAAGGGCGTGCGGAACTCGCGGTCGGAGCACCAGCGCTGGGGCGGATACGTAGACCGGGCGGCGGGCGCAAGTCCGCCGCTGCTGAGCGCGACCCTGGTCTGCTGGCGGCTCTCGAAGTATTGATCGAGCCGCATGCGGTGGGTGATCCTGTGTTCCCGTTGCGCTGGACTATTGCCTCGTTGCGGGACTTGTCCCAGGAGTTGACCGTTGCTGATCATCCGGTCAGCGCTCCGGTGGTCGGCGGTCCGCTGCGTGCGATGGGATTCAGTCTGCAGGGCATGGCCAAGACTCGGGCGCCCGACTTCCCTGCCCGTGGATTCGAGCACGCCCCCCTTCGTGCCCGTGATTCCGCTTATCGAGATGACCCTGGCCGCAGCGGCGCAAGAGGGCATCGGCGAGCTCCATCAGGTTGAACAGCGCATCGCTCACGCCGTCGCCTCCTGGGCCTTCCGCAGCCACCGCCGCGAGCCGCCGATCATCCCGTCGTCATTGGCGTCTGACACCCCGTCACGCTAGAGGAGCCCCCACCATGACCACCCGCTTCGAGGAACTCGACTGGAAGCCGACACCGATCGGCGATATCAGCCTGCGGCGCCGGCGCGACCCGTTGTCGGGAGACGACGTGTACGAGGTGAAGCTCGGGGACGAGTTCCTGATGTCCAGCCTCTTCACCGAGGGCGAGATCGCCCTAGCCAGACTTGGCCTCGCCCCTCTCGCGCACCGCCCGGGTCTCGATGTCGCCGTCGGCGGCCTCGGCCTCGGGTACACGGCACACGCCGCTCTGGAGGAGCCAGGGGTCCGCTCGCTGATCGTCGTCGACACCCTCGGCGAGGTCATCGACTGGCACCGACGCGGTCTGGTACCGCTCGGCGCCGCGCTCGGCTCGGACGATCGCTGCCGACTGCTGCACGGCGACTTCTTCGCCATGGTGCGGGAGGGCCACGGACTGGACCCCCAACAAGCTCCGGGCCGCCTCTTCCACGCCATCCTGCTGGACGTCGACCACTCCCCCCGCCATGTGCTGCACCCGAGCCATGCCGCTCTCTACCAGCCGGGCGGCCTGAGCGCCCTTTCCCGCCACCTGCACCCCGGAGGCGTCTTCGCCCTGTGGTCCAACGACCCGCCCGACCACGACTTCATCTCCCTCCTCACCAACGCCTTCCAGCACGCCACCGCCCACGTGGTGGAGTTCCCCAACCCGCTGCGCGGCGGCACCTCGACCAACACCATCTACGTGGCCATGGCGGGTAGCGCAGGCAGCGCACCGGAACTGAAAGTCTGACCACCCTGCCTGGATTCGCCGGACGGCGCACACCGCAACGCTCCAGACTGCACTCTCCCGCCCCCTGCCCCGGTGTGCGCCTCCGACAGAAGCCCCACATGGATCTACGGCATCTGGGCCGCGATTCGGTCTATGGCCCACACGGGACTTGGCTACCCGGCTGCCCAGGCTCCGCAGACGGCCGGATCCGCAGTGCGGTCACATTTTGAAGGAGAGAGCACCAAGTAGGGAGCGGATGTCCGAGTGGTGCGCTAGAAAGCAGTACGGGACAGAAAATGTGGGGGGTTCGTGACGTTACCAGTCGCCTGTAGTGGGGTCCGCGGTCGCCATTGGGCCACGGCCGAGTGAAGCTCCCCCGTTGACCTGGACACGTGGACACTGGGACAGATGGGTCCCAGGGGAAGTAGTTCAGGTTGAGCAACAGCAACCGCAGCAAGCGGTACACGGAGGAGTTCAAGCGAGATGCCGTCGTGTTGGCGCTGGCCTCCGACAAGACGGTCACCGAGGTCGCCCGTGACCTTGGCGTGAGCCCAGAGGGGCTGCGGGGCTGGGTGAACAAGGCGAAGGCCGACTGCGGCCAGGGCCGGCCCGGTGAGCTGACCTCGGCCGAGCGCGAGGAGCTCAAGCGGCTGCGCAGGCAGAACGCCGAGCAGGCCAAAACCATCGAGGTGCTGCGAAAAGCGGCGGTCTTCTTCGCGAAGGAGAGCGATCGATGACCGGGCTCTACCGGTTCATCGAGGCGGAGAAGACCACCTTCGGCGTCGCTCTCCTGTGCCGATTGCTGAAGGTCGCCCGGTCCTCCTTCTACGCCTGGGCCGAGGGCGAGGCCGCCCGCCGGCGCCGCCAGGAGGCCGACGACGCGCTGGCTCACCAGATCACCGTGCTGCACGTCGCCTCGCAGCACACCTACGGGGCTCCTCTTATCCACGCGGAACTGGTCCGACTCGGGCACCAGGTCAACCGCAAGCGGGTGGAACGCATCATGCGGGAGCGCGGCATCACCGGTGTCACGCGCCGCAGGCGCCGATCTCTGACCAGGCCGGCGAAGCGGGCGGTGCCCGCCCCGGACCTGATCGGCCGAGACTTCACCGCCGCTGCCCCGGGTCTGAGGCTGGTCGGTGACATCACCTTCATCCCCACCGGGCAGGGCTGGCTCTACCTGGCGACCTGGATGGACCTGGCCACCCGCGAGGTCGTCGGGTACGCGATGGCCGACCACCACCGGGCATCACTGGTCGTCGACGCGCTCACCATGGCCGTCGGCCGCGGCGGCCTCGAGCCCGGCTGCATAGCCCATTCGGACCGCGGCAGTGAATACACTTCCGAGGAACTCCGGTCCCATATGAGGCGGTTGGGCCTGCGGCAGAGCATGGGACGGACCGGCTCCTGCTACGACAACGCCGCAGCTGAGAGCTTCTTCGCCGTCCTCAAGGCAGAGATCGGTATCCGCGTCTGGCCGGACCGGACCACCGCCCGAGCGGCGATCTTCACCTACATCGAGACCTTCTACAACCGACGACGGCTACGCAAGCACCCTCTGTGGGGCCACCTCACCCCGCACGAAATCCGACAGCGACACCAGCAAGGTCACTCCCTGGCAGCGTAAGCAACGAGTGTCCAAGGTCATGGGGGAACTTCACTGAGCCTCTACCGCATCGTCCACGAGTTACAGACCCTCCTCGCAACATGGGCCGGCGCCTGCCCCACCTGCCACCGCGACATACCCACCCCCGCACCAACATGACCAAGCCCTACTAGTGTTCTGAGTCGGAGACTCGTCGGCAGTAGTCATGTCCACGCGGACCCACTTTGGTCGGTTGATCGTGACCACGTGGCCTGCGGTTGTGGTGGTTCAGTCGGTCTTTGGTGGCGGTGGGGACGCGGCCAAGTTGCCGTCCTCGTCCGCGCATGCGGTAGGAGTCGCCTTTCAGTGAGTGGACTTCGGCGTGGTGGACGAGGCGGTCGATCATGTGGCGGCGGCCACGGCCTCGTGGCCGAAGACCTCGCCCCAGCGTCCGAAGGGCTTATTGCTCGTGACGATCACGGACGCGCGTTCGTATCTGTTCGAGATGAGCTGGAAGAACAGGTTCACGGTCTCGGCCTCGAAGGGGATGTAGCCGACCTCGTCTACGACGATCAGCGGATAGCGCGAAAGCCTGCCTGCGGCTCAGCCATCCCGGGCGTCGGACGGCACCCTCATGAGCGCGTTCAGGTCTCTGCGACAATCTCAGCCACCAGTCGTCGCAGCACGGTAGGTGCCTCGGGTCGTTCGAAAAGGTAGAAGTGACCGCCCGGGAAGCCGTGGAAGGTCACGCCGTCCGAGCTCTCGTCATCCCACGACCGCATGTCCTCCACAGTCAAGGCTTCGTCCTCGGTCCCGTACCAGACCAGGTACGGGATACCGATGGGTTGGCCGCCGACCGGCGCGTAGGTGTCCGCGAGGTGCAGGTCGTGGCCCAAAACATCGACGAAGTGCGCGACAAGTTCCGGGTCGTCGAACAACTCTGGTGGGCAGCCCCCGTAGCGGCCCAGCTCCTCGCGCACCGATTCCCTGGTCCGTGTCTTAAAGGGCGCTGCCGGCATCGTCGCGAGCCGCTCGGCGGACCGCGGCGACCGTGCCGAGGAGACCACGACGACACGGATCGCCTCGCGTTGCCGCGGTGCGAGAGAGCCGACGAGGTGGTGCGCGAGTATCGCTCCCATGCTGTGAGCCATGATAATGGTGGGCCGGTCGACCGCAGCACGGAAGTCTGCGGCGAAGCGCTCTACGGCGGCTGTGAAGTCCGGGGAACGGAGCTCTCGTTCGCCCTCGTCCCGGCCGGAGAGTTCGAAGAGAAGGGACTCACATTCCATCTGAACGATCTGGGCGATCGGCAGGAACGAACTCGCCGAGCCACCGGCGTGGTGGAAGGCCAGCAGCCGGACCGGTGCGTCCGCGTTCCCGACCCGAAGGTACGTCTGTGGCATACGGATCGGCCTCCGAGTCAGCGTTGGCTTTCGAAGTGGATCGGGAAGCTGGTGATGCCGTTGATAAAGTTCGACCGGAGGCGTTTGACGGGGCCCGCGAGAGCGGCGGTCATCTCGATCCCGGCGATCTTGCCGAACAGGATGGACAGCTCTGTGTGGGCCAGCATCGCTCCGATGCAGCGATGGAGGCCGGCACCGTAGGAGAGATGCCGGTTGGGCGTACGGGCGAGGTCGAACACCTCGGGTGCGTCGAACTGGGACGCGTCGCGGTTCGCCGAGACGTTCCACAGCGTAACGACATCGCCGCTTCGGATCGTCCTGCCACCAATCTCGACATCCTGGAGCGCACCACGCCGAACGTAGAGGTTGGTGGAGCTCCAGCGGAGGATCTCGTTCACCGCGCTGTCCAGTTGCCCCGGAGAGGTGCGGAGTTTCGCGTACTGACGAGGGTGCGCGATCAACGCCTCCACCCCGGAGCACGCCGTGTACGAGGAGGTCTCGTTGCCACCCACCACGACATTTAGACAGTTGTAGAGGATTTCATCCTCGGTCCAGGGACGCCCGTTCATCTCTGCCCCCAGCAGGAAGCTGACCAGATCCTCCCCCGGATTCTTACGGCGCTCCCGGACGATCTCGGCGAAGAACTCGAAGATGTCTGCTTGTGTCATGGCCAGATGCAGCCGCTCGTCCTCGGCCATGTCGCTGAGGCTGGGATCCCGGAAGCCGATCATCCGCCGGGTCATCCCGATGAGTTCGTCCGCGTCCTGGTGCGCGATCCCCATCATGGCCATGAGCGCCCCGGCCGGAAGCTCTGGCGCGATGTCGGTGGAGAAGTCGCAGCCTCCATCGGTGACGGCCCGGTCCACCGCAACGTCCACCAGCTCCGAGACCCGCTCGGCGATCTTCCTGAGCATGCCCTGGCTGAACGCCCAGTGCAGTTGCTGGCGAATCATGCGCTGGCGTGGGAGATCCGTGGCCACCAGCATCAGTCCGGCGGCGGGGTCCCGCTCGCTGCGGAACGACCCGCCCAGCATCGGCCCGCTCTCCGAGCTGAACGTCGCGTGGTCGAGGTAGGCCGCCGACACCTCCTCGTAGCCGGTGACCGCCCAGAAGCCGACGCCCGGCCCGGTCTCGTGCCAGTGCACCGGGTCATGCTCCCGCAGCCAGGCCAACATGGCGTGGTGTTCCTGCGCCACGAAGCGATCGGGGTCGGTCAGATCGATAGGTGGCCAGGTCATGCCTGCACCGGTTCCTTCCGGTCGCGGACGAGACTGGCGAGCGCCTCCAGGCGACTTGTGGTCAGCACATCGCGCGAGCTGAGGGTGACTCCGAGGTCCTTGGCTACGCGGCGAAGCAGCCGGAAGGAGAGCAACGAGTTTCCGCCGAGTTCGAAGAAGTCGTCCGTGGCACCGATCCGCTCGACCACGAGCAGGTCGCGCCAGACGCCAGCGAGGTAGTGCTCCTCGGCGTCGCGTGGCGGGACGTGGCCGACGGACCTGCGCCGGTGTTCCTCCGCGAGCCGCCCCAACTGTTCCAGATCACGCTTGCCATGGATGGTGGCGGGGATCTCGGACACCCGGATCAGGGAACTGGGCACCATGAACTCGGGCAGCAAGGCCTCCGCGTGCTTACGCAGGTCCCGGAGCGAGATCGCGGAGTCCGAGACGACGAGCGCGACGAGGTACCGGTCGCCCCCTTCCCCGGCCACCAGCACCGCAGCCTCGCGGACGTCGGACTGACGGGCCAGCATCCGCTCCACTTCGCGGGGCTCCACCCGGTATCCGCGGATCTTGACCTGATCATCCGTGCGACCCAGATAGTGGAAGTCGCCTTCCTTGTCCTGGTACACCAGGTCGCCGGTCGCGTACATCCGCGTGCCGTCCCCGGCGAACAGGTCCGGCGGGAATCGCTCCTCGGTCAGTTCCGGCTGGTCGAAGTAGCCGCGGGCCACTCCGGGGCCAGCCACGTACAGCTCGCCGGGGGCCCCCCGGGGCACCTGGGCCCGTGACTCGTCCAGGACGTACACCAAAACCTCGGCCAGCGGCCGTCCGATCGGTATCGAGTCGGCGTCGGGTGCTACGGACAGGACCTCGTGGGCAACGCACGCTGTGGTGGCCTCGGTGGGACCGTAGAGGTTGAACAGCCGGCCGGAGAACGAGCCGGCGAGAAGGTCACGGGAGGTCTGCGGGAGTACGACGTCTCCGCCCGTACACAGCACCCGCAGCGAGGAGAACGCCTCCCGGTCCTCCCGCACCACGTGGTTCAGCGCCATCGTAGGCACCAACATGACGCTGATTCGGTGCCGGCGTAGTTCACGCTGAACGTCCCGGTTGACCAGGTCCGGCATGCTGGGCAGCACCACGATCTCGGCTCCGCTCGCGAAGGCGGACCAGGTTTCGTAGTGGAAAGCGTCGAACGACAGACTCGACACATGACCGACCCGGTCGTCCGGCCGGAGTCCAGGCAGCGTCTCGTTGCGGGCGAAGTGACAGAGATTCCGGTGTTCCAGGACCACGGCCTTGGGCGTGCCGGACGATCCGGAAGTGAACAGCAGCGCGGCAGGCTGATCGGGCTCGACGACACCCGGATCGACCACGACCGACTCGTCACCGGCCGGCCCGGGAAGGCTCGGCGGATCGTACTCAAGGATGCCGACATCCAGCCCGGGCATTCGCTCGGCCCCGCCCCGCTCGGCCAGCACCAGCTTCGGCCGGCTCCGCACAATCATCAGATCGCGTCGGGCGTCCGGGTAGCGGGTGTCCACGGGTACGTACGCCGCACCGGTCTTCAGAATCCCCAGCAGCGCCGCGAAGACCTTCACACCGCGGTCAAGGTGGAAGGCGACCCTGTCTCCCCGGGCCACCCCAGCGCCTCGCAGCAGACCGGCCACAGCGTTCGATGCCCGGTCCAGCTCCCGGTAGGTGAGGCTCTCTTGGTCATGTCGCACGGCCGGCCGCTCGCCGTGCCGCCGCACGCTTTCACGGAACAGCTCGACCAAAGTTATTCCGGGCCTCGACCCGTTGATGTTTGAGGCGTTACGTTCCACAGCTCCAGGATTCCTGACTAGACGGCACCAGGTCTAAAAGATGCGACCTGAGGGGATTGTTCAGAAGTCGTATCGTGTCGAACTCCAACTCTGTTCCTTCGCTGCCCGCCCGGTGTCGGGCCTCGCTCCCGGTGCTCCGGAGCCGATCGGGGTCCGCGGGCGGCTCGCCGTCTCGGACACCAGCGAGGCGAGCTGATCGGAGAATGCCTCGGCCTCCTCAGCTGTCACCAAACGGTCGTCATAAGTAAGGTCGAGACGCAGGCGGTCGCCGCGTCGGCTCGCGTAGAGCCACAGGTCACTGCTCGCTGGCAAGTGGTCCGGCAGTACGTCCTCGATCAGGTAGGACTCTGGGCCCATCGTCGCGTTCTCCCAGCTCACCCCGAGGTCCAGCAGCACGCTGCGGCCCGGTCGGGCCGACAGCGCCAGTCGTTCGGCCAGGACGTCGAAGGGCAGTCGGGAGTGCTCGTAGGCCTCAACGATCCTGTCCTGGACGTGGCCGAGCAGCGTCGCCAGGTCGTCGCCCGGGTCGTACTCCAGCCGTAGCGGCACGGCGTTGGCGAGATATCCGACCAATGCGTCCGCATCGCTGTGCTGTCGCAGGCTGGCCGGGAAGCCGAGCACCAGATCGCAGGCTTGGGTGGCCCGGTGCACCATCGCGGTGAATGCCGTCACCACAACCGCGAACGGTGTACCGGCGGCCGTGCCGAGAACCGCCGCCGGGAGAGATCGCCGGACGAGCCCGGCGGTCCCGCGACGGGCGCCGCGGCGAGCGGGGTCGACCAGGTCAGGTGTCTTGACCACCCCGGCGAGGCGCTTGCGCCAGAATGACTCCTGCTGCCCGGCCTCGGCGCTGTCCAACCAGTCCCGCTCCTCCTCCGTCCAGTCGCGGAAGCTGTAGGTCAGCGCCGACAGCGCCGGTGACTCCCCCGCCACGGCGCGCTCGTACGCGGTGAACAGGTCTCCGAGCAGGACATCAACGCTGGCGCCGTCGTAAACGAGGTGGTGGGCGGTGACGGTCAGCAGGTCTCCGCCGACCGGCCCCTGGAGCAGGCGGATCTCGAACAGCGGGGCCCGCTCCAGATCGAAGGAGATCTCCCGGGCGTCATGCAGCGCGTCAGCCACGTCCGGACCGTACGGGTCGGCTCCGGGCAGCTGGATCACCCGTAGCGGTACGCCGTCCGCGAGCCCGTCCAGCACCACCAGGTCCGCCGAGTTACCGGCCGGGCGTATGTGCGCGCGGAGCATTTCCTGGCGGGCCACCACCGCCATCAACGCGGCTCGCAGAGCGTCGGCGTCGATTGTCCGACCGGTCCTGAGCAGATCGGATATGATGAATACGTCCGCCGAGTCACGGCGTGAGCTCAGCCAGACCCGACGTTGTGCGCGGGACAGCGGTGTCGCGCCGACAGCGCGGTCCGGCGGCACGGACCTGCGAGCCGGTGCAGTCGGCCAGGTGTCCCCGACCACTCGGGCCAGCGAGCGTACAGTTTGGTTCGCGAAGACTGTACTAACGGGGATTCCGAGTTCCTGCGCGATCCGGGCAGCGGCAAGACTGTGCCCACCGGACTCGAACAGGCCGGCGTCAGGACTGGTGACCGGCTGCTGGAGTAGCTCGGACCACAGGCGCGCGATGCGCTGTTCCGCGGCGGTGAGCGGCCCGGCCTCCTCGGACTCCGGCCGCCGCGGGCTGTCCTGCGGTGCCGGCAGTGCCTTACGGTCCAGCTTTCCGTTGGGAGACAGCGGGAGCGAGGAAAGCCACAGGAATTCCTCGGGAACCATGAACGCGGGAAGACGCCCGGCCAGGAAAGCGTGCAGTGCGCCGTGCTCGGCGTCACCCACCACGTACGCCACGAGCCGGAGTTCGCCGGACGCTCCTGGAATCGCGACGACGGCGGCACCCCGTACACCCGGCGCCTCCGAGATGACAGCGGCCACCTCTCCCGGCTCCACCCGGTTGCCCCGGATCTTCACCTGGTCGTCGATCCGGCCCAGGTAGAACAGACTCCCGTCGGGCAGCCAGCGGGCCAGGTCACCGGTGCGGTACATCCGTTCACCGCCGCGGACCGGACTCGTCACGAAGCGCCGCGCGGTCAGTTCGGTGTCCCCGCGGTACCCGCGAGCCAGACCGACACCGCCGATACACAGCTCCCCGGGTGCGCCGAGGGGGACGAGTTCGCCGCGCTCGTCGAGCAGGTCCACCCAGCGGTCGGGAAGCGGGCGGCCGATCGGCACCTCCGTATGTCCCGGCTCCAGCCGATGCAGAGTGGAGAGCACACTGTCTTCGGACGGGCCGTACTCGTTGTACAGCACCGACCGCGGCAACAGTTCGGCGTGCCGGTCCGCGAGCGCGTCGGTGACGCGCTCACCGCCGAGCACAATCTGCCGGACCGAGCCGAGGGACGATCCGGCGTAATCCAGCAGTAGTTGGTAGAGGCTCGGGACCATCAGCGCATGGGTGATCCGCTCGCGCCGGATGACAGCGGCGACCTCGTCCGGGTCGAGCAGCTGCTCCCGCGTGATGACCACCAGTGGGGTGGCGGAGGCGAGCGCGGTGAACACGTCGGCGATCCCGGCATCGGCGTAGATCGGATCCACCTGCAGTACACGGGAGTCCGGACCGAGCCCGTAGTAGCCCATGCGGAAGTGGACAGTGTTCAGGATGCCCCGGTGCTCCACCATGACGCCCTTGGGGGCGCCCGTGGATCCGGAGGTGTACACCACGTAGGCGAGATCCCCCGGGGCGGCCGGCCGGAACTTCGGCGCCGCGGCCAGCTCTTCCTCCATGCCCAGCACGGAGTCCAGGGAGACGGTCACGACCGGTGTGCCGCCTTCGGCCAGTGCGTCGGTCAGTGCGGAACCCAGTGCTGTGTCGACCAGTACTGCCGTCGCCGCACTGTCGCGCACCAGGCGGCCGAGGCGGTGCGGTGGTTGCTCCGGGTCCATCGGCAGGAAGGCCGACCCGCTCCTCAGAATGGCGAGCAACATCACCACCATTAGCCCCGACCGGGCGCACACGAACGCGACGACCCGGTCCTGGCCGGTCTGGGCGCCTTCGGCGAGCCGGGCCGCCAGGACCGAGGCCGCCCGGTCCAACTCGGCGAAGGTCAGCGTACGGTCGCCACAGATCACCGCATCGGCATCCGGCCGCCGCGCGATCTGTGCTTCGACGAGGTCGAGAAGGTTCCTCCCGGCGGGAAAGTCCGCCGTCCCACCGGATCCGAGCGCCAGCAGCTCAGCGCACTGCTCCGGCGGGAGACTGGGCAGCGAAAGGATCGGAACCTCAGGAGCCGAGATTATCTGCCCTACAAGAAAACGGAGTTGATCGGCGAATCGGCCGACCGAGGAGTGGTCGAGAACATCGGGACGGTAGGTGATCAGGACATCCACACGGCCGGACGTATCCGGTGCCGTGATCTCGAACACGAGATCGCAGGAGTGCGCCGGGCCGGAGGCCGGGAGATCCGCTGCAGGGCCGGACCCGGCCGACAGGACCAACACGTCGAAGACGGGGTGACGGTCGGCGATCTGTCCAGCGGCCAGCTCCTCGACGAGGGTCGCGAAGGGGTAGTGCCGGTGTTCATGGGCGTCGTCGGCCGAGCGGGCGACAGCGGCCACCAGGTCACGAAAACCACGCTCGGGCGCCAGCTCGGTCCGCAGCACAACGGCGCTGACCGGCCCGCGTCCCTCCGCATCGGCCACGAGAGTCCCCAACGGCACGTCCTCGGACCGGCACAGCCGGAAGAGCAGAACGCGCACTGCGGCGACCATCGCCGTGAAGGGGGTGGCCCCCAGTTCGTCGCACAACGCCAGGAGCCCGCCGGTGGTCTCCTCATCGACGGACACCCTTACAGAGCCGCGGGACTGACCGCGTGAGACCTCGCGGCGCCGGTCCAACGGCAGTTCCACAGAGGGAAGATCGGCCAGCGTCCGCCGCCAGAATTCCAGGCCTCGCTCGCCCTCCGGTACTGAAAAATTCTTATCCAACGTACAAAACCCTTCAGAAGTCAAGGCCCGAGAGATCCTCGGCGATGTCCCCGAGGAGCGCGGGAAGGTGCTCCGCCAGATAGAAGTGACCACCTGAGTAATGACGTTGTCTGAAGACACCTGTCGTTTCCTCGGACCACCCCGCCAGCTCCTGTGCCAGGACTCGCCTGTCCTCTTCCCCGACGAAGGCGGAGACCGGGCAGTCCAGCGGCGGCCTGCGCCGGTAGCGGTACGCCTCCAACCAGGCCATGTCGGCCCGCAGGGCCGGGAACATCAGTTCCAGGAGTTCGGGCCTTGCCAGCAAGTCGTCCGAGACACCGCCCTGATCGACCAGCCAGGCGAGCAGAGCGCTGTCGTCCAAGCCCGACACTGCACGACGCGGGACCACCAGGCTGGGATGCGGGGCGCCCGAGACGCCCAGGTAGACGGGGCTCGATCCTCCCTCCGTGAGCAGGTGCGCCAGCTCGAAAGCCAGTAGTGCTCCGTTACTGTGGCCGAACAGGACTAACGGGCGGTCACCCTGCTCGGCCAGGATCTCCGCCGCGATCGCGTCCAGGTCGATGTCGGGCCGCTCCCGCATCCGATTCTCCCGGCCGGGCAGCTGGACCGCCGCGACCGTGATCCAGTCGGGCAGGCCACGCGACCAGTCGCGGTAGGCCGACGCACCGCCACCGGCGTGCGGCAGGCAGTAGAGAGTCAGCTGTGGGTCCGGTCGCGGATGCGCCGTCAGAAAACAGTGGTCGCCTTCCGGCACCTGGGCAGCGGCGGGAGAGTTCATGTCACCTGGCTCCGGTATGGGGATTGGCAGGACCGGCCATCGACCGCCGACCAGACATGCTCAGCCTGTCGATAGAGCAGTTGCGAGCCGACGCCGCGTGCCGCGCTGAGCTCGATCAAGCGCTTGCTCTGCAGCACCGGTTCGGAATCGGCTTCGAACTCGGAACCCGTCAGGTGCTTGAGCCACGGTTCCAGGCCCATCGCGTAGGAGTAGACATGGGCCGCGCCTACCTGCTGTGCGAGACGGTCCGCCATGTCCGCGTCGGAGCCCTTCAGGCGCCGGGACTCATTGTGCTCGCGAGACAGCGGGGCCTCCATGATCGGTCCGTAGAGCCAGCTGAGTGGCGCACCCACACACTCGAGCCCGACAAAAAGGGCGTCCACTTGGCCGACGACGTCCTGCACGAGGCCGTATAGCGCGGGTTCCACCGGGGTGATGTCGGTCGCGAACATGAACGAGCGGCCCAGGGCCCGCACCAATGGGACCATCTTGGTCCGGATGTCGAGGTCGGCGTGCTCCCCGATGAAGGGAAGTGCCACCACCTGCATCCGCTCGGCGACATCGAAGGACTCCAACTCGCCTATCTCCCGCACCTGCTGGAAGCCCAGCGTCTCGAGCATGATCTTGAGGCTGGGGTCCTGGAGGGAACCTCCTGAAGCGCGAGGTACGAGGACGGTGCCCACCCGCGTGCGCAGCTGCAGCAGCGTCTCGAGCGAGAAGTGGTCGGAGTGGAAGTGGCTGATGACCACGGTGTCAACGAAAGGCGGCAGGTCCGCCATCGTCAGGTGCTCGTAGCCGTCACCGGTGTATCCGATCAGCGGGTCGAGCAGCACCGAGCCGACCGAGGTCTCCACCAGGACCGTGGCATGGCCAAAATACCGCATCCGGACCTCGTCCGGCCCCACACTCTGGTACGGAACTGGCTCCTCGTCACCGAAGAGTGTAGCGAAGAGTGCCGCGTCGCCAGGGTCGAGATTCAGCCGATCGGCCAGACCTGCCACATCCACGGCGTTGAGTCGAGCGGAGAAGACGTCGTTCCAGACGTCGTCGGCGAACGGGACACCGATGTCCAGCCGGTCCTGGTGCGGGAGGATCGGGCTGCCGTAGACAAACGGCTGGTCGCGCGCCGGGACCGCCGTTAGGGAGACCTTCTGGCTGTGCCGCTCGAAGGCCGGCGTCCGGTACAGCAGGGCCTCGAAGAACCTGAACGACGGCCGGTTCGCCGTGTCGTAGACAAGTTCCACACAGCCCCGCAGGGATTCCGGGACTTCGAGGTAGAGCCGCTCCAGTGAGCCACCGGTCGCCCGCTCCCGCAGCAGGCTCCGCAGCCTGTCCATGTCGTCCGCGAGTGTCAGGCGGGCCTGCCCGTCCCGCAACGTCGTCTCCAGAAGCGCCTCGACGTCGGCGGACGAGGCGTGCACGGGGTTGAGGAAGGGGCCACCGTACCGTGATGGCGAGGACAGCGCGCTCTGATGGACGCCGGGTGATGCGAGATAGCTCCGCATGATCGGCAGCAGCCGCTCACGCAGGTTCAGTGCTCCCGTGTGAGGCGCTATCAGATAAGGCCATGCATACCAGTGATGAAGCAGCGGTTGAGCCGCGACAGATTTGTGGAGATATAGCTTCCGGGCGGGTAACATTCTGGACAATCCCCCATATGTCTGGGTCGAATCGGATCCGCCAGTACTTTGCACACAGAAGGCGAGTTACAGATTGCCGCACAAGGGTCGGTTCTTCACGACCCGCCGGAAGGATCTGGCCGAGACTATCGGGGATCTGGCCGAAAAGCTCGCCATCTCGGGCGCATTTCACCCAACGAGGACTCAAAGGTGGCGTCACGCGAGGTCGGCTGTAGCTATGCCCGATCGAACGAAAATTGCGCAGATCTTCAGGCGGGCATCGGGTTTACCCGTCCGCCTACCGGGGAATTTTTTTACAGGTTACCTGACCCTGCGTTCGGTTCCGAGCGCGGAGTGGCCGCAAGATGGCTGGTATGCCACTTCCTTGAGGTTCGGTCCGGACGCGTAAATCAACAACGTGCTGAAATGAGTGCACGCCTCAAAGGGGATACAAAATGGGGCAGAATGGGCGTGATGTCGCGGTAGTCTCGGGGGCTTCTTCTGGTTTCGGCGCGCGGACAGCCGAGCTTCTTGCCGTCCGCGGGTTCACGGTGGTCGCCCTCGCCAGGCGTACCGAGCGACTGGAAGAGCTGGCGCGCCGATACTCCGGCGTTGTTCCGCTCATTGCCGATGTTCGCGACGCGAAAGGCCTGCGCGAGGCATTCACCCAGCTACCGGACGAGTGTCAAGATGTGTCCGTGGTCGTGAACAATGCGGGGTTGTCCAAGGGGTTCAGGACGATCCAGGACGGAAACCCCAACGACTGGCAGGAGATGGTCGATACCAATGTCACGGGTCTGTTGAACCTGACAGACCTACTACTTCCGGGGCTGGTTGCGCGTCGATCCGGTCATGTGGTGAATATCGGCTCCATCGCGGCTCGTTATCCGTACATGGGAGGGAATGTATATGCCGCGACCAAGGCGTTCGTGCACCAGTTGAGCCTCAATATGCGGGTGGACCTGCAGGGGACGGGCGTTCAGGTCAGCTGTATCGCACCGGGGATGGCAAAGACCGAGTTCGGGGAGGTGCGGTTCAACGGTGACGTCGAGCGCGCGGACGCGCTGTACGAGGGGGTTGTACCCCTCTCGGCCGACGATGTCGCCGAGTGCGTGCTCTGGTGCCTCTCGCGTCCGCCGCACGTCAACGTCAACATGATCGAAATCATGCCCGCCGACCAGCCCTTCGGGCTGGGCTTCGCGCAGACCGGACGGGGCCGCGCCGCGCCTGCGGGCGAATCAGCGGTCGGCGGTGTCGATGTGGGATGAGATGCTGGCGGTCGGCGGCTGCGAGGGAGTCTCGCCGGGGGTCGTGGTGCGGCCCGCGCGGACCGAGGACGCCGTCCTCATTGCCGAGCTTTCGGCTTCCTTCGTCGTCAGCGACAAGCTTGTCCGGAGATCGCTGAAGGAATTGAATGAACGCATCCATGAGCTCTCGGTGGCAACTCGGGACGGCATCCTTGTCGGCTGCATGGGGCTATCCAGGTACCCCCAGGGAATCCTCGTATACAACTTCTGTATAGCCCCTGATGCACAAGGACGCGGGATCGGCGGACTGCTGGTCGATCACGCGGCCGACTCGGGGCGACAGAGCGGATCCCGCCGACTGCTGGCCGCCTCAAAATATGCTGGCGACTGGTTCATCAAGCGAGGCTTCGAAAGGATCCTCCCGGAAAATATTCCCGATGAATGGCTGCAGTTCCTGTGTCCGGGCCGCGGGTCGCGCCTGTTTCAGCTCGAACTGCTCGGCCAGAACTCTTCCGATTAAGGTATTGAGTATCTCGCGCGAGGATGTGGACCTCTTGAAAACTTGCGGACTCAAGCTCACACATGACGGCGCTGTGGCGCTGCTCGAAGATGATCGACTGGTTTTCAGTGTCGAGATAGAAAAGCTAAATAATGGACGCCGATACAGCGCCGTCTCGGATTTCAGTCAGATTTCCGGCATCCTGGCCGATTTCGGCTACACGCCGGAAGATGTCGATGAATGGGTCATCGACGGGTGGGATGGTGACGTATCGGGGCAGGTCGAATTGCTCGACCATGGCACACCCGTATTAGTGAAGGTCGGGCCTTACCGAGAATCTTCCGCTTGCCCTAACCTGGTGAAACCCGGCGCTGACGGCGAGTTCACCATGAACGGACAGCCTTACACATACACCAGTTACGCGCACGCCGCAGGTCATGTGGCGAGCGCATACTGCTCCAGCCCCTTTGCCGCACGGGACGAACCCTCTTTCGTCCTGATCTGGGACGGAGGCCTTTTTCCCCGTCTGTACTGGGTCGATCCTGAGACGGGTCTAGAGTCCTGCGGCGAACTCTTTCCGGTCATCGGGCACGCCTATGCGGTGGCAGGGCACCACTTCGGTCCGTTCCGCCGGGAAATCCAGTCGCCTACGGTGGACGATCTCTCGGTGGCCGGCAAGCTGATGGCGTACATCGCCCTGGGCGAGGTCCGTGACTCCGTCCTGACCGTCCTGCGCGAGGAGTTCCACAGACTCTTCGAGGGCGAAAGCGAGCAGGCGGAGGAATACCGCCGGACGGTAGGTGGTTTCGGCAGCCTCTTCGAACCGTCCGTCCTGCCTGTACACGCCTTCTTCCAGGCGGTACGTGAACGAATCCCACCCGCCGAGACCTCCGATGAGGACGTGCTGGCCAGCACGCATCACTTCTTCGAGGAGTTACTCCTGGAGCGGATCGCGGACAAGGTCAGGACGTTGAAGGCCGACGGCCCCTGGAACCTCTGCTTCGCCGGGGGATGTGCGCTGAACATCAAGTGGAACAGCGCGCTGCGCTCGCTGCCCCTCTTCCGCGATGTGTGGGTGCCACCGTTCCCGAACGATTCCGGCTCCGCGATCGGTGCCGCTGCCCTGGGCATGATCCAGCAGCGGGGTTTTCGTGCCATCGACTGGAGTCCGCGTCTCGGACCCGCTCTCCACCCCATCGTGGATCTCCCTGACGGCTGGTCGGCCACTGCCTGCGGTATCGCCGAACTCGCCGGTGAACTGCACGAGTCCGGTGAGCCGGTGGTCGTTCTCTACGGCAGGGCCGAGCTGGGCCCGCGGGCGCTCGGCGGACGTAGCGTTCTCGCCCCGGCGACCGACGTGGCGATGAAGCAGAAGCTGAACCGGATCAAAGACCGCGAGCACTATCGTCCGGTGGCCCCGATCTGTCTGGTCGCCGAGGCCCCGAAGATCTTCGACCCGGGCACCCCCGACCCGCACATGCTCTTCGACCACGAGGTGCGTGCCGACTGGCTCGGCCGGATTCCCGCAGTCGTCCATCTCGACGGCACCGCGCGACTCCAGACGGTGGGAGAGGACGACAACCCGGTACTCGCGCAGCTTCTGACGGCGTATCAACGTCTTTCCGGTGTCCCCGTGCTCTGCAACACCAGCGCCAACCTCAACGGCCACGGCTTCTTCCCCGATGTGGCGTCCGCCATGGCCTGGGGGCAGGTGGACCGGATCTGGAGCGAGGAGACGCTGTACAGGCGCGTCAAGCACTGAGCCGCTCCGCGGCTGCCCCGCCCACCGGCTGGATCACCGAGGAATGCTCAGCCGACCGAGAACATGCTTGGAGTGGATACCGCATGCCTTCCCGACCGATGACGTCTCCCACTCGGATCCGCCCCCGGCTTACCGCGCCGCCTGCGGTGGAACGGGTGGAATCGGCGCTGCCTCTCTCCGACGCGGGCGAGCGGGGCCTGGCCCGGATTTCCGGAGGGCGACCGCTGGAGGAGTTGGTCGTGCTCGCTACGGCCGCGGCGTTGGTGGTCTCCGCGGCGGAGGACACGTCCGAACCCGCCGTCGGGGTTGAGGGGCCGGCCGGACCGGTCGTATTCTCCCTGGACGTGACGGCTCAGGCGTCGATCACCGAACTGGTGCGCGGCGTCGACTCCGCGCTCCGGCAGGCGCCGCCCGAACGGGGTGGTGCGGGGCCGGATCTGTCCGAGGGGCTGCTGGTCCGCTCGGAGCGGGTCGAGCCAACCGCCCGTACCGGGGGCAAGACAGCGGCCGCGCTGGAGGTGACGGTGACGAAGGCCGGTCCTGACGGTGGCCGTGTCATCAGCGCTGCGGCCGACGGGGGCCGGGTGGAGCGCTGGTTCCTGGACGTGCTGCTGCGGGCCTTGGCCGCCGCGGTAGCGGCCTTCGACGATCCGCAGCGTCCACGTGAGGAACTGCCCGGAGCAGCTGCCGAAGACCTCAAGACTGCGGTCCGCTTCGGCAGCGGCCACTTCCAGGACGCGATCGCGCGGACCACGCTGACGGCACCGGTACTCAAGACGGTCCGTGAACGTCCGGACGACCTGGCTGTCGTCGTCGGGAAAGAATCCCTGACGTACGCCGAGATGTGGGGCGAGGCCGAGCGAATCGCCGCCTGTCTGATCACGCTCGGAGTCGGCCCTGGGGACCGAGTGGCGCTGCTGACGGGCAAGTCCCCACATGCTGTCCCCGCGATGCTGGGGACCATGCTGGTCCGTGGGATCCATGTGCCTCTTGACGTCCAGTCTCCCCCGGCCCGGCTGGCCGAGATTCTAGCGGACGCCCGGTGCGCGGCGGTGCTGGTGACCGGCGACGGCGCAGGCAGACTGCCGTCCGATGCCGTGCCCATTGTCGATCTCGACACCGCCGTCAGCGCCTCCGCCGTCCTGACGCTTCCGGCGCCCCCCGGTCCCGACGACCCGGCCTACCTGATCTACACCTCCGGATCGACCGGCAGCCCCAAGGGGGTGGAAGTGAGCCACGGGGCAATTGCCAGCCACGTGCGTTGGAAGCTCGATTACTACGGGCTGGACTCCCGTACCCGGACGCTGCAGTTACCTTCACTCTCCTTCGACAGCTCAATGGGAGACATCTTCCCCACTCTCTCGGCGGGTGGATGTCTGGTGCTGGCGGACGCCGTCAAGCTGCTTCCGCGGCAGCTGGCCGAGCTGGTTTCGCGGCATCGGGTCACTCACATGCTGGTGGTGCCGAGCCTGTACCGGATGCTTCTGCCCGAGCTCTCCGGTGTCCGGGAGTCGCTACAGGTGATCACCGTGGCCGGGGAGGCGACGACACCCGATCTCGTCCTGCGGCACCACACGGACATGGGGGGGATCCGGCTCGTTAATGAGTACGGCCCGACGGAGAATTCTGTCGCAGCCACGGCATTCGATCAGGAGGCCGACGCGGGACCCGTATGCCCGATCGGACGGCCACTGCCCAACACGATGGTGAGCGTGGTCGGTCCGGACGGCCGGACACGCGCTCCCGGCTTCGTGGGGGAGATTCAGCTCGCGGGGCACGGACTCGCCAACGGCTACTGGAACCGACCCGGGCAGACCGCTGCCGCGTTCGTCACGGACACGAAGGTGCCAGGCAGCCGGCGCTACCGCACCGGCGATCTGGGGTGGTGGCGCCCGGACGGAATTCTGGAGTTCGCCGGACGCACGGACGGCCAGGTGAAGGTGCGCGGGCACCGGGTGGAGTTGGGCGAGATCGAGAGCGCGCTCAGCCGGATATCCGGAGTGGAGGCCGCGGTGGTGGTCGCCACCGCGGGCCCGGACGGCACGGCATCGCTCACGGCCTTTCTGACGGCAGAAGCGGGAAAGGACCCCCTCGTGGCCGAGGTGGTCATGGAAGCGGCTGCCACTCTGCTTCCTCCTGCGATGGTGCCCGCTCGCCTGGAGCTGATCCCCGAACTGCCCCTGCTGCTGAACGGCAAGCCCGACCGGCGTGAGCTCACCCGGCGCGCGGCGGCCGTGCCTGCCTCCGGGACACCGTCGCCGAACGAGCTCGGTGGGGGGAGTACGGACGAGTGCGAGAGGGCAATCACGAAGATCTTCGAAGAAGTACTCGGTGGCGGGGTGAGGGTTGGACTCGACGACGACTTCTTCCTCCTCGGCGGGCACAGTCTTATGGCGGTGACAGCCATCACAAGGATCGAGGAGGAACTGGATGTTCTCATCGATCTCGGGGAGTTCTTCACCCTGGCCACAGTGCGTGCGATCGCCGATCTGATACGGGCCGAGGAAGGGGCGTCCCCGGCAGGCCAAGTGCCAGCGGCGCACGCGGTGGAGGACCCTGACCCGCTGCTCAGGCTCCTGACCGGCTTCTCGAAGACGGACGATGACGGGCGTCAGGTCGGCTGAGCCCCACGTCGCGCCCCGAAATGACGGCCAAGCACCAGGAGTCTCCTTGCGGTACGGATATTTTGAGCGTTTCAGGGCTCTGCCTGCGGAAGACCAGGAGGATTTTCTGCGGAGCCTTTCCGCGGAACCTGCGGCCCTGCGCCAGGCGTCCCTGTCCTACACCCAGCGGAGGCTGTGGTTCCTCTACAAGTTGGATCCGCGGAGCGCGGTCTACAACGCGCCCGTGCTGCTCAGGTTCCGTGGTGGTGTGAACATCGAGGCTTTGCGACGGGCCGTCAACGGGGTGTGCGAGCGTCATGAAGTGCTCCGGTCACGATTCGTCGAGTGGCTGGGCGAGGTATTCGTCCTTACATCCGTCGAAGAACCGCCCTATGAGCTTGTCGAGTTGGACGAGGACGGAGCGGACGCGCGCGAGGCCTCCTGTATGCGACTCCTTGCCGACGAGGTCACCAGGCCCTTCGACCTGATCGGCGAATCGCCGATTCGTTGCCTGATCGTGAAGGTGGCCGACGACGACTTCGTCCTCGCTCTGAACATGCACCACATCGTGGTGGACGGCTGGTCCACGGGCATCATCTACCGCGACCTTGCGGCGCTCTACCGTGGGTTCTCCCGAAATGAACGGGTGTCCCTGCCGGAACCCCAGCTCAAGTACGTGGACTACGCGGCCTGGCAGAGCGGCCTCTTGCGGCAGGAACATGTGGAGCGGGAGGTCACGTATTGGCGGAACGCACTCGAAGGTGCGCCGACCACGCTGGAACTGCCGATCGACCGACCCTACCCCAGGCGGCCCAATTTCTGCGGGGACTCGGTCAAGTCGATCGTGAGATCCGATGTGGTGCGTCGCCTGCACGACATCGGACGCTCCCACGGGGCCACACCTTTCCTGATGTTCCAGGCGCTCTTCGCGGCGATGTTGATTCAGCAGTCAGGACGCGACAACGTTTTGGTGGGCATCCCAGAATCCGGTCGCGGCACCTCTGATTTTAGCCACGTCGTAGGTATGTTCGTGAACTCGGTCGTATTGCGGGCGGACGCGACGGGAAATCCGCCCTTCACCGAGTTCTTGAATCGGTCCCGCAAGACCGCTCTGGATGCTTATAAGCACTCCGTTCTGCCGTTCGACATGGTCGTGGAGCATCTGGGCGTGGTGCGGAAGAACGGCAGGAACCCACTGTTCCAGGCGTTCTTCGTCCATCACCCGCTGTCCAATTCTGCGGAGTTAGACGGGATTCCCGGCGAGCCGATCGAGATCGGGACGGACACCGCGAAGTTCGATGTGGAGCTGGCGGTGCTTGACCGTCCGGACGGGACTGCCGAAGCCATTCTCACCTATGCGACCGACCTTTTCGACCAGACCACAGCCGAGAGCATGATATGGCATTTCCACCGAATCGCCGAGGCCGTGGCCGCCGATCCTGAAAGGGCGATCGGCGCACTGCCTCAAGCGGAAGGGCTCAGAAGTCCCACGGCGGTGGGACTCCCGGATCCGGCTACCGACGCATCACGTGAGCGGCCGTGTGTGCCTCCGCGCAACGACACCGAGAGGCGACTCGTCACAATCTGGCACAGCCTCCTGGGCGAGCGGGAGATCGGGGTGTATGACGACTTCTTCCGACTGGGCGGCCAGTCGTTGCAGGTGGTGCGGCTGATGGCACACGTCAGGAAGCAATTCGGCGTTTCCGTGCAGATCTCCAAGCTCATCGAAGCGCCTACGGTCGCCGCACTCGCCGAACTGGTCGACGCGGGCGCCGCACCGTCAGGGGCGCCGGTCTTGGTGAGGCTGCGTCGGGGCGCCACGCGTACCTCCGCCGTGGTGATTCATGCCATCGGCGGCAGTGTGCTGATGTACTCTGAACTCAGTCGCGCCTTGGCCTCCGACCGCCCGGTGTACGGCTTGGAGGCCCCTGGCCTCGACGGCGGGAGAGCACCCCTGACCACGGTCCCGGAGCTTGCGTCCTACTTCCTCGACCAGCTTGACGCCGAGGGTGTCACAGGAGCTGTGGTGTTGATCGGCTGGTCGATGGGCGGGGCCATCGCCTACGAGATGGCCCGTCAGCGGTCGGTGCGGGGACTGCCCGTACCACCGGTGGTCCTGCTGGACACTCCTCTCGAACCCGAGGAGTTCTCCGGGAACTCGGCACAAGTCATGGCGGGATACAGCCGGTTTCTACTGGAGTCGGCGTCCGTGGGCTCGCCCCTGGACGATCCTGAGATCATGTCCCGTTCGCTGACGGCCTTTGATCTGACGGGTATGGACGAGCCTCAGCGGTTGAAGACGCTCCTGGAATGGTCTCGTAAGCAAGATCTGGCCGGTCAGGAACTCACGGCGGCCAGGCTCAGCGACTCCGTCGCCGTATACAGCGCCAACATGGCCGCCCTGAGCGTCTACCGGCCGGGCCGGCTCAGCTCGCCAGGGTTGTATCTGGCCGCTTCCGCAGGAGACGACGAAGACCTGACGCTGCCGTGGCGAGAACGCATGGGGGGCTCCCTGACGGTCCAGGAGGTCAGCGGCGACCACTACACCATGCTGCGGCCACCGAATGTGTCGCCGATGGCCGAGGAAATCGAGATCTGGCTCCGCTCACTGGGGCACTGACCGTCGCGGCGTTCCGTCTCTACAGCGCCTTGGCCAGCGGCACGGCGGGGTTATCCAGAAGTACCTGGAGCAGTTCGCGCAGTTCCTCACCGATGCGCGCGGCGCTGCGCGCATCGAACAAGTCACTGCGGTAGCCGATCGACACCTCGGCCGTCCCGGCCGACTCCGACTCCGGGGTGAGGAAACTGAAGCAGAGGTCGAAGTCCGAGGCATTCTCCGCCATCCGGAGATGCCTTGCGGCCTGCCCCTCCTGGACAGTGCTCTTCTGTCCCGTGCCGGAGATGACCGTCTCGACCAGCACGTCGAAGAGCGGATTGCGGCCCTCCTCGCGCGGGAGGTCGAGCTCGTGTACCAGCCGGTCGAAGGGAAATTCCTCATGCTCCTGTGCGTCAAGCGCGGTCTGCAGGACCGCGTCCACCAGATCCGTGAAGCTGCCTTGGGAGTCAAGGCTGGTACGCAGTACCACCGTATTGACGTACAGGCCCACTTCACGGGCCAGATCCGGTGTGCCACGCCCGGCGACCACGGAGCCCAGTGGCACGTCGGCGGCGCCGGTGATCCTGTACAGCAGAGCCCGCACGGCCGCCACGTACACCATGAACGGGGTCGCACCGCTGAGCACCGACAGGTCACGGACCGCACCGGTCACGCGCTCCCCCAGGTCGATCCGGGCGGAGCCGCCCGCGTTGCTGCGCCGCGGGCCCGGGGAGCGGTCCGAAGGCAGCGCGGGAGCCGACCCGAGGCCTGCCAAGGCCGCCTTCCAGTACCGGGCGTGCTCCTCGCCCCGTGCACCGGACAGCCGCTCGTCCAATGCCCGGGAATGGGCGAGATAGCCGGCCGTCCTGGGCAGCCGGGGTGTCTCACCGCGTTCGTACGCGCGGGCGGCCGTCAGCAGGTCGCTTACCAGTACGCTGTACGACCAGCCGTCGTTTACCGAGTGGTGGATGTTGAATAACAGAACGGGCGGCCGCCCGGTGGTGGTGAGGTACCGCAGCCGCATGAGTGGACCGGTGGCCAGGTCAAACCGCCAGCGGGCCTCGTACGCGCGAGCGCGGGCCAGCGCGGCATCGAATGCCTGCGGTTCGACTCGCTGTACGCGAGGCCTCACCCGATGCCTGCCCAGCGGTATCACGACCTGCCACAGCTTGGTGGAGCCCTGCTCCACCGGCATCTCGAACAGCGTGCGCAGCGCTTCGTGCCGGTCGACCAGAAACTTCACCGCGGCTTCCAGCGCGGCCGGATCCACCGGTCGGCCCAGCTCGTAGGCCTCGACCATGTTGTAGGTGCGGATCTCCTCGTGGTCGAGCGACTCCAGCAGCCACATCCGTGCCTGGGCGTTGGTGGCCGCCCATTTCACCTCGCGGGTTCGGTCGACGGTCTCCGTGACCCGCCCCGCCTCGGCGGCCCCGGGCCGTCCGGTGCCGCGCCCGGTGCTCTGCCGCAGCGCGGCCGTGAGCGCCGCCGGGGTACGGGCGGTGAAAACCTGCCGGAGGGACAGTTCCTGACCGAGCGGGCCCGCGCAGAGCGCACCGACCAACTGGGCCGCGGCCAGGCTATGGCCGCCGGCGGCGAAGAAGTCTTCTTCCTCGGAGCGGGGCCTTCTGCCGAACACCTTCTCCCAGGCGACGGCCACGGCCTCGGCGAGTTCGTCGGAGGGGGCCCAGCGATCCGCTGGCTCGGCCTCGGCCTCGGCAGCGAGGGCGAGCCGGTCGGTCTTCCCGTGCGGGGTACGGGGCAGCTCGCCCACCTGCCGCAGGATTCCTGGGACCATATGCCGGGGCAGCAACTCGGCCAGTGCGTCACGGACGGCCTCGGGCGCGATCAGAGTGTCCGCAGTGTACCAGGCCGCGAGGACCAAGCCGTTCGCACCGAGGGCGCGGGGCAGCACAACCGCCTCACGGATGCCTTCCAGCTCCACGAGCGTCTGCTCAACCTCACCCGGCTCGACCCGGTTCCCGTGCAGCTGGATCTGGTCGTCCATGCGGCCGAGGAATTCCAGCGTCCCGTCGACGTTCCAGCGGGAGAGGTCACCGGTCCGGAAGGACCGGCCGATCCCCGGCAGTGGGCACTCCACGAATCTGGCGGCGGTGGCCTCGGGAGCTGCCAGATAGCCCGGCGCCACCGCTGGCCCGACCAGGTACATTTCACCAGGGACACCCACCGGTGCCAGGGTCCCTGTCGGTGTCAGCAGCAGCACTCCGTAACCGGGCATGGGCCGGCCGATAGGTGCCGCCGCCAGAGCGACCGCCTCAAAGCCCCGGCAGACGAAGGTCGTACAGGCGATGGTGGCCTCACTCGGCCCGTAGAGGTTGGCGAAGGTGCCGATGTGCAACCTGCCCTGGGTGCGGGCCAGCAGGCCGCGCGGGACCGCGTCCCCGCCGAGCAGCAGGTACGGCAGCTCGATTCCGGCGTCCTCCGGCAGGATCTCGAGCATGGTCGAGAGCAGACTGGGCACACAGTTGACCATGGTGACGCCGAAGGTGCGTAGCCGCTCCCAGAACGCCATCGGTTCTAGCTCGTCCGGGGCCCCGATCGCGACCAGCGCGCCTCCCACGTCGAGTGTGAGGAAGATCTGGTAAGTGGTGGCGTCCGAGGAGATCGCCGAGAGCAGCGCGCAGCGGAGTTCCTGGTCGACGCCGAGCAGCTCCGCCGAGACGACTACCTGGTGGCTGATCTGGTCGTGTCGCAGTATCACCGGATGAGGCGATCCGGTCGAGCCGGAAGTGAAGAAGACGACGGCGTCGTCCCGCGGGTGAACGCGGGGCAGGACCGGAACCGGGCTCGACTCTCCGTCGAAGTCCGAGGCGCCCAGCAGTTCGCCGGGCTGAACAGTTGGCAGTTGTCCGTTCGCACCGACCACGCCAATGACGAGCTTGGCCGCGCTGCCTTCGAGCAGGTTCTGGATCCGTGCGGCGGGGTGCTTGGGGTCTATCGGGACGAAGGCGGCTCCGGTGCGCAGCACGGCGAGCACTGCGAGCACCAGTTCGGCCCCGCGCGGCAGAGCCACCGCCACCCGGTCGCCCCGGCCGATGCCGTGTACCTGGGTCAAATACTGCGCCGCCCGGCGGGAACGGTCCGCGAGTTCGCCGTGCGTCCACTGCGACGCCCCGTCGACCAACGCCGTCCGGTCCGCACCGCGTACGACCGAGGCGTCGACGAGGCTGAGCAGGGTCCGGGGGGCGAACCGGTCGGGCAGGGGAAGGCCGCTCCACATCTCCAACTCGGCACGCTGGTCAGGGCCGAGTACATCGACGGTCCCGGCTGACTGGTGCGGGTCCGCCACGACGGCGGCCAGCACCACGGCCAAGCAGCGTGGAAACGCCGCCATGGCCGCGGGGACCAGGCCTTGCACTCCGGTGACCTCCAACCGCACCGCGCCGTCCGCCGTCAGATTGCCTTTGACGAGCACTTCGGCAGGGGTCGCGAGGCCGGCCCCGAGGTACGCGCCCTCCCAGGAGACGGCCAGTTGGGCGACGGCTGCGCTATCCGCCCCGCCGACGGCATCGAGCCGGGCGACCAGGTCGGCCCGGTCTTGCCAGGCGAAGTCCGCCGCAGTCGCCAACTCGTCCTGGAGAGCGGTAAGGAAGCCGCTCACCTTGGTGTCCGGGGTCAGACGCGTACGCAGGACGACCTCACCGGCACCGGAGAACGCCGGCGCGGGGCAGAGCACCGCGAGGTCGTCCTCGGCACCGAAGGCCGCCAGGGTCAGTCGGGTGGCGGCGAGAAGGAGCAGTTGAAGACCTACCGGGTCGTCACTACTCAGATGCCGCAACACCGCGGCCTGCTCCGGCGGCATGCGTACCGCCTCGGGCGCGGGGACCTTGGCCCCGCCCACCGCGAGCAGTGGCTCACGCTTCATTCCGCGCAGGGCAGTGAGCCAGTGCACTCGGACCGCAGCGTTTTCCAACAACGATTACCCCCTGGAAGGCTCCCCTACTCGCCCACGTGCCGCTCGATCAATTCGAATCGCACAGGCGGTATGCAAGGGAGGTATTGGGTATCACAAGCCTTTTTCAGTGAACGCCGAAGCGGAAAGGGTCGGAGCCCGGACAACGCTGCCGGATATACGTCAACGGGCAGTCATATTCTCTGTGAACAAACCGGAGTTGACACTCAACGACAAATAATCAAAACATAATGACCATCCGCCGTCAATGTGACCCAGATCACAGCCCCTGAGAATTGAGGTGTTCATCGCAATACGGTTAGGGTTGGGAGTCTCGCCCCGGCCGGGTCGCCAGAATGCCGGAATGCCGAACCGACAGATCATGCTGACACCTGGATTGCGACCGCGGCCAGCGCGCGTCGGTGTCGTTGGGGATGAATTACAAAGATGTGACCGGCCGGATATTTGTGGCCGAAAAACATCCACACCCCCGGGAAAGAGGAGCTGAGTGAATTCACTCCAGTTATTCCGCACGAATCCGGCATTCGGTCGATACTGGTCCGCCCGTTCGGTCTCCCTGGTCGGTGACGGCGTGGCTGCGGTCGCGCTGCTCCTCCTCATCACCGGCAGCGGGGCGGGCGCCACCGGAGTCGCGACCTTGCTGCTCGCCCAGGCGGTCCCACGGTTCTTCGGACCGATCGCCGGAGCTCTGCCCGACCGCTTCGAGGTCAAGCGGCTGCTGATCCTCGCCGAGCTGGGGCAGGGCGTCATCTTCATCGCCATCGCTCTCGTACCGACCCGGGTCGCGCTACTGGTACCACTCGTCGCGCTGGCCTCCGCGCTTGCCACCATCTTCGGCGCCGCAGGCCGCACCGTGATGCCGCGGCTGGTCGAAAAGTCCCAGCTGATGCCCGCGAACGCCTGGATGGGCACCGCGTTCAATCTTCAGGCCGCCGTCGGACCAGTACTCGGCGGCGCTCTCGCTGCGGCCTTCGCGCCCCGCGGCGCCCTGCTGGTCAACGCCGTCACCTTCTTCATCGGCGGCGCGCTCATGCTGGGCATGCCCAAGATGGAGCCCCACGCTACGGACGGCGGTACGCGGCCCGGATTCCTGACCGGAATCGGGGCGGGCATCGCCTTCACCTGGCAGCACCGGACGGCTCGGGCGATCTTCCTGCTTCTGCTTTTCGGAATCATGTTCGCGTCACTGGACAACATCGCCCTGATCTTCCTGGCGCGCGAACTCGGCGCTGGCGCACTTGGCTTCGGCCTGCTCGGCACCGGTTCAGGCGTCGCCATGGTCGCCGCTTCGCTATGGCTGACCCGCCCCACCGCGAACTTCTCGCCTGTGGCGCTGCTGGCCAGCGGCTGGATCATCGCCGGCCTGGGGATCGCGTTGACCGGCGTGGCGCCGATCCTGGGCATCGCGGTGGCAGCGCAGGCTCTGGCCGGCGTGGGCAACAGCATCGCCTTGATCGGCGAAGAGACACTCCTCCAGAAGAGCGTCCCACCGGACATGCTGGGTCGTGTGGGAGGCGCCTTCTCCTCAGCCGCCTTCGCCGGCAGTGCGCTCGCGTACGCGGTCGGCGGATTTGTCGTCTCGGCTGTCTCCCCGAGGACCGCGCTGGTAATCGCCGGACTTGGCCTGACGGCGATCACCCTCCTGTGTCTGCCCGCGCTGCGCCACGGCACAGCAGGCAAGGGCAGCAAGTCCGAGGTGGCAGCCCACCACGACGACTCTGCCCTCGACGCGCCTTCCTCGCCGTCGGCGTGAGCGTCGCCGTCACGGACCAGAGGGGGTGGCGGTGACCGGCCCCGAGCCGTGGCTCGTCTCCTGGAACACACCGAGGACGGCCCGCACCCTCCTCCTATGCCTGCCGCACCCCGGCTCGGGCGCACAGCAGTTCAGGCACTGGCCAGAGTCGCTCGGACCACGCGTCGCACTGCTCGCGGTCCGGATCCCAGGGCGGGAGAGCCGCTTGCAGGAGCTACCGGCCACCAAGATGAATGAGAATCCCGGGCAGTTGATCCCGGCCCCTTCCGCCCGGCGCGATCTGTGGTACCTCTGGGGACACAACATGGGAGCGCTGCTCAGCCATGAAGTGACGGTGGCCTTGGGCACCCATCAAGGCTGGCCCAGACACTTCATCACCTCGGCGCCCCGGGCCCCACACCGGCAGTCCCACGGCAGCGGGTCGGCCGAACTCGGTGACCACAAGTTGGCGGCTCAGCTGATCGCTCAGGGCTCTGTCCCTGTGTATGTCGGGCGCACGACGGCTGGTCCGGTTCTTCACCCGGCCATTACAAGGCGGCCTGGCTGTCCGCGGCGGCTACGTCCCTGCCCGGTCGAGGGCTGGCGGGAGGAGGCGGATTAGGGGGTGGCACACGTTCGCATCCAAGAGTGGAGCGCCTGTTCGGCGATCGGCACCATGGTGCACGCCTTCGCCGGTGGCTACCTCTACCACGCTACGGACACGCACGCCGTCATCCATGAGCCTCGTCGGACCACCGCCGACGTCGACGCGTCGGCGACGCCAGGCTAACCGCACGGGTCGCCGCGAGGAGCACTCACCACCGAAACCCACGGTACGAAGCCAAGAAGGAGTCATGGCGACCATCACAGATACCAACAGCCAGACCGTACTCAGGCTGACCACGGAAGAGGCGGCGCATACCGCCGAACTGGTTCTGGACCTCTCCGGACACTTCTGCGCCGCGGACGATCCTGAACTAATGCAGGAGGCACCGCTGCTGGCCGCTCAGCTCCCGCCACGGGCACAGCGGTTCCTGCGCGCCTTCGCCCTGGACCAGTCGAGCGGCTTCTGCACCGTCAGCGGACACTTGGTGGACGACGGACGCATCGGCCCGACGCCTCCGCACTGGAAGGACGAAGCGCGACCGCACCATGAGTTCCCGGAGGAACTGCTACTGGTGCTCTACGCCGCTCTGCTCGGCGAGCCCTTCGGCTGGGCCACTCAACAGGACGGCCATCTGGTCAACGATGTGTTCCCGATCAAGCAGTACGAGAACCAACTGCTGGGCACCGGAAGCCAGAAGGCTCTCACCCTGCACACCGAGGACGCCTTCCACCCTTACCGGGCCGACTACATCGTCCTCGCCTCGCTGCGCAATCCGGACGCCGTTCCTGTCGTCGTGTCCGAGGCCGACTTCGGTGAGCTCTCCCGGGCGGACCTGAACGTCCTCCACGCCGAGCGGTTCCACATTGTTCCCGACAGTTCCCATCTGCCGAAGAACAACACAGTCCGGGACGCGGCGGACCAGCTAGTCTTCGCGAGCATTGAGCAACTGATCAACAACCGCGAACCGGTCTCCGTACTGTTCGGCTCGCACTCCGATCCCCTACTCCGCTTCGACGCCACCCATATGACGGCGGTGGAGAACGACGAGGAGGCGGCCCGGGCCTTCGCCCTGGCAAACGACCTCCTCGACCGGGCGCGTCAGCCCTGCCCGCTGGGACCGGGCGACTTCGTCTTCCTGAACAACCACCGGGTCGTGCACGCGCGCAGCTCCTTCGCCGCCCGCTACGACGGCACCGACCGCTGGCTGAAGCGGATCAACGTCACGCACGACCTGCGCAAGTCGCTCAGCCTGCGCCGGACCGCCACCCCCCGGCTGATCGGCTGACCCACCCGTCCGTTCCGCTCGACCACGGGTCGGCGACGCCTCCACCAGTACACCTGAGAGGACACCCGCAATGACTTCCGACGAGCCGACGACCCGCGCTCAGGACGAACCGGCCAGCCTGGATCAGACCATGCTGATCACCGCTGCAGCCGCGGTGCTCGGCCACTTCGACGGCGACGCCGACCAGGAGCTGACAGTCTGGCACAACGGCTCGGCCGCCACGTTCCGGGTGTCCACCACACCTGCGGCGGTGTCCGGTACCTTGCTGGAAACCGCTCGTACGGCGCTCTCCCGGACCGAACCGACCCCGATCGAGCAGGCCACCCGGGTGATCGACCTCTCCGGAGACTGCCCCGAACTCCCCGAGGCGGACCTCCTCGTCCGGCTCGGAACAGGCGGCGAGGGCCCCCGACTCACGGTCAGCACGGGTACCGCGTGGTCCCGCGCCGCGACTCCTGTGCGTCTCGCGGAGATGATCGTCAGGGTCGCCGGGTTCCTCGCCGACCCCGGCAACGCCGACGCTCCCCTGGCCCGGCTGCCGTTCCTCACCGCCGACGAACGTCGCCTGCTGGTGGTGGAGTTGAATGACACGGTGGGAGAGGTATCGGATCGAACGGTGGCCCAGTGGCTGGCCGACCTCGCCGACGAGGACCCGCAGGCACCGGCCGTGATCACCCGCGACCGGGTGATCAGCCGAGACGAACTGCGGCAGCTGGCCCGCCAGTTGGCTGACAACCTGACAAGTGCCGGGCTCCGCCAGGGCGATTCGGTCTACGTCTGCCTGCCCCGCTCCGCGGAGCTGGTGGTCGCCTGGATGGCCGTTTTGGGGATGGGTGTCGTCTGCGTCCCAGTGGACCCCGCCTACCCGCCACACCGCATCGCGCAGATCGTCAGCGCGGAGCGGCCGACTGTGATCACGGTGCCCTCGACCGCAGACCTTCTCCCGCAGGCACGTCAGATCTCAGTGTCCCTGGAGACCGAGGACGGCCGTCCGGCCGAGCCGAATCCCTGGCCGGCCCAGGTTCCCCCGGACTCGGTGGTTTACGTGATGCACACGTCCGGCTCCACCGGCGACGCGAAGGGTGTGGCCATCCGGGAGATCGGCCTGCGCAATCTGATGTACGTCTCCGCACGACAGTTCGGACTCGCCCCTGGCCGGCGTTCGCTGAGTCTGGCCAGCCCTGGATTCGACGCGTCCGTCTGGGAGCTGCTTGCCCCCCTGTATGCCGGCGCCGCTGTCGTCCCCTTCGACGACCCGATGATCTCTGCCGACGGACTGGCCTCATGTGTCCGGGCCACCAGAACGGACACCTTTTTCCCCTTCTCCCCCCTGCTGGCGCGCCTCGACCCGAAGGACTTCCCCGACATCCGTACGGTAATCACCGCAGGCGAGCTGTTCAGCCAGGAACTGGTCGACCGCTGGCAACCGGGCCGCGACATGATCTACGCCTTCGGGCCCACCGAGGCAACGGCGCTGCAGTCCTGGCACTACTGCCGTGCGGGCTCGGATGAACCTGCTCCCACGATCGGGCGGCCAATGTCCAACCTCCGTATGTGGCTGCTCGACCCGTGGGGCGGGAACGCCGCACCCGGCGCCGTCGGCGAGCTCTACATCGGCGGGCTCGGCGTCGGCGCGGGCTACGTCGGACTGCCGCGGACGACCGCGGAAAAGTTCGTGGTCGTGCCGGAACTCGACCCAGACGGAACGCTGTACCGAACCGGGGACCTCGCCAGTTTCCGCCCCGACGGAAACATCGACTTCCGTGGCCGGAGGGACAACCAGGTCAAGTTACGCGGTTTCCGCGTCGAACTCGGCGAGGTCGAGACCGTGCTCGCCAGGCTGCCCGGGATCGACACGGCTATAGCCGTGCTGCACGAGGCCACCGGCGAGCGCTTGCTGGTGGCCCATCTCATCCCGCTGCCGGGCGCGGAGCTGCCGTCGGCCGCCGAACTGCGCGAACATCTCGCCGCCGTGCTGCCGTACTACATGATTCCGAGCGCCTTCGTGCCGCTCGTCCAGGTGCCGTACACCCCGAACGGGAAGATCGACCGCGCGGTACTGGCTGCCTGTCCGCTGCCTGATGCGCCTGCCGGGACAGTGTCCGCCCCGGGTGCCGACGAGGAGATGCTGACCGGAGTCCGTGCCGTCTTCGCCACCGTGCTGCGCGTTCCTGAGATCGCACCCGACCAAGACTTCTTCGTCGCCGGCGGCCACAGCCTCGGCGTCGCCGAGATCGCCGCCAAGCTCAAGGACCGCTACCAGGTCGAGGTCCGCGCTCGCGACCTTTTCGAATGCCCCACCCCTCGCACTCTCACAGCCCGCATCGCCGAACATGTCCCCGCCACCACGGCGGGCACGAGGGCCGGTGCTGGCGACGAACTGGGCCTGCTGCCCGTCCAAGCCTGGCAGTGGCTGCTCCAGCAGGCCCGTCCCGAGGACGAGGCGGCCTACAATGTCCCCGCCCTGTTCACCTGTGGCGGCGACCCCGATCCGGCCAGGCTGCGCCAGGCACTCGCCGCCCTTCAGCTGCGCCACCCGATGCTGCGAGCGACGATCCGCGGGGTGAAGGGCGTCCCGCAGGTGGCTCTCGACGGTCCGGAACTTCCGTTGGAAACGCTGGATCTCCGTTCACAACCGGACCCCGAGGCGGCCCGCGCCGAGGCCGTACGCGTGCGGTCCAACCAACCGTTCGACCTTGCCGCTGGTCCCGCTCTGCGCACGACCCTGCTGCGCCTGCCGGGCCACCGAGACGAGCTGCTGACCGTAGCCCACCACATCGTGTGTGACGGACCGGGCATCGACGTACTCGCTCGCGATCTGGTCGCGGCGTACGAAGCGGCCACGCCAGTGGGCGAACCGCAGAGCTCGGCGGTGGTTGCCCCGCTGACACGTGACCCGTTGCGGGTCGGCCACACCGAGTCGGCGCTGCTGGACGAGGGAGCTTTCGACTGTCAGCTGGAGCAATGGCGACAGCGGCTCCTGCCGGCTCCCGCGCCGCTGCGGCTGCCCGTCGATTACGCGCGGGTCCACCTCGGCGGGCGCCGTACCTCGGCGATTCAGGTCGAGCTCGGCCAGGACATCACGCAGAGGCTGCGTGATATCGCAAAGCAGGCGCGCACCGGACTGGCCGCTCCGCTGGCCGCCGCGGTGGCCGTCCTCCTGAACCATTCCACCGGGCAGGACGACATCTGCGTCGGTACGCCCGTCAATCTGCGCGGCCAGCTCGATCTGACCGAGCACGTCACCAACTGCGCAAACACGGCGGCGCTCCGGCTCCGGCTCCGGCCGGGCTCCTGCTCCAATCTGATCGGCGATGTAGCCGAGCTGATGCATGAGGCGATCGACCAGGCCAGGTTTCCGTTCCACCGGCTGGTGGCCGGGCTCGAGGTGCGGAGCGAGCCGTTGCGCAACGCACTCTTCGACGTTTTCGTCACCTGTTACAGCCAGAGCGAGGCTGGCACTGCACCCGGTCTGACACTGTCCGGCCGCGTCGTACCGCTGGACTCGGGCCTGTGCGACCTGTCCTTCCAGGGCTGCGAGCACGCGGACGGACTCACGCTGATCCTCCAATACGACCGCGATCTCTACCGTGAGGACACCGCGCAGCTCTTGCTCGATCAGTGGCGGCTCGGGCTTGCCGAGTTGTCCAACACTCCGGAGACCCCGTGGTCCCAGCTCAGCCTGCGAGCACCGACCGAGGAGTCCGCCTCGCGGCTAACAGGGTTCGGCGGTTTCAAGTTCGGACCTCCCACCGACCTCTCGACGGGGCAGAGCCTGTGAGCGGCACACTCCCGACCGCACCCGAGCGATCACCGGTCACCGAATTGGCGAGCGTGAACCTCGCGGATCCAATCGTCCACGCCGAGCACGACCTCGCTCCGATGTGGGAGAGGCTGCGCGCCCGGGAGCCGGTCGCCCGGCATGACCATGTCCCGGGCCAGCAAGGCTTCTGGGTCGTCTCCCGGCATGCCGACGTGATGTCCGTGTACCGGCAGCCGGACTTCTTCGGTTCCACCGAGGGGAACGTCATGGACACCTTGCTGCACGGCGGTGATTCCTCCTCCGGCCGGATGCTCGCGGTCTCCGACGGCGAACAGCACCGTGGAATGCGCCGGACAGTCCAGCATGGTTTCTCCGCCGAGGTCCTGGACCAACTGGGCCACTCGATCCGTGCGGCCACCGGGAAGCTGCTGGCGCAGGCCGTGGAGCGCGGCTCGTGTGACTTCGCCAAGGACGTCGCGGCACATATCCCGATCGCCGCCATCTGCGAGCTGCTGGGTGTCCCGGCGGCGGACAGCGCGTACATCATGGGGCTGTCGAACTCCGCACTCGGTTCGGACGCACCGGGTCAGACCCAGCGGGACGCGCAGCTCGCACAGAGCGAGATCCTGGTGTACTTCGCACAGCACGCCCGGAAACTGCGTGGCTCTCCGGGCAATGACCTCGTCAGCATGCTGACGACCAGTGAGGTCGACGGGCGGCCGGTGCCGGACGACGTGATCGTCTTCAACTGCTACTCTCTCGTCCTCGGTGGCGACGAGACCACCCGGCTGAGCATGGTCGGCGGACTGCTCGCGCTGATCGAACACCCGGAGCAGTGGCAGCGGTTCAAGAACGGCGACATTCAGGTCGACCGACTGGTCGAAGAGGTGATGCGATGGACCACCCCCGCCATCCACGTGGGCCGCACAGCACTGCGGGACACCGTGTTGGGTGGCCGGAAGATCGCCGAGGGCGACGTAGTGACTCTGTGGAACTCTTCGGCCAACGTGGACGAAGAGGTGTTCACCGACCCAACAGCTTTCGACTGCTCTCGCTGGCCGAACCGGCACGTGAGTTTCGGTTTCGGCCCGCACTTCTGCGTCGGTGCGCAGCTTGGCAGGCTGGAGCTCGAAGCCCTGTTCAGCGCAGTGCGGGTGGAGGTGTCGCGGGCCGAGCTCAGCGGATCGGTTGGCAGATTCTACTCCAACTTCCTGAGTGGGATCAGCAGTCTCCCGATCGTCCTGCACCGCTGACAGCGCGGGACGGGGCGGTGGGTGACCGGCCCGCCGGCCCCCGCGAGCCCGACAAGATTGGCAAGGCCCTGAGCTTGACTCTTTCGGGGATCTTGGAGTTTCCCGGTGCGGCAGCACGATCGACGGGGCATGCTCGGATAGTTCCGCCGACCGATGCAGCTGTCGAGGTGCCCGTTGTCCCTTCGCCCCCGTTCCGGTGAGCAAGTTCCGCCTCTGACTGCGCGGATCGCGCGGGCGAGCAACCCGGCTGGTACAACGGCGATATGGGTGCGCGATCGGCTGGATGGGCTGTGGTGCGACGAGGACTTCGCGGACTGGTACCCGCGTGACGGGCGTCCGGGTCTCTCGCCTGCTCAACTGGCCACCGTCTGTGTGCTGCAGTTCTTGCTCGGTCTGTCGGACCGGCAGGCCGCCGAGGCGGTCCGCTGCCGCATCGACTTCAAGTACGCGATGGCCATGGAGCTGGATGACCCCGGCTTCCACCACAGCGTGCTGGCCGATTTCCGCGACCGTCTCGCCGAAGATGACCGCGCCGACCGCCTCCTCGACCTCGCGCTGACCCGCCTCAAGGAGGCCGGACTGGTGCGCGAGCGCACCACGCAGCGAACCGACTCCACCCACGTCCTGGCCTTGGTGCGCGACTTGACCCGCCTGGAGCTGATCACCGAGGCGGTCCGCGCCGCACTCGAAGAAGTCGCCGGCACCGCCCCTCACCTGCTGGACGAACTGGTCGACGAGGACTGGGGGCGCCGCTACGGGCGGCCGGTCCGCCTGGGCAAGAACCCCACCAGGCCCAAGACCAGGATCCTTGCCACCGGAAGTGATGCTGTCCGGCTCCTGGAACACCTCTACCAGCACGGAGCAGCCCGCGCGTCCGGCCCTCGCGTCCAGGCCCTGCGCCAGATCATCGTGCAGAACTACCACCATGACACCACAGGACACCTGCGCTGGCGCACCGCCGAAAAGGAAGACGGTCCCGGACTGCCGCCCTCGTCCCGGGCGATCGTCTCCCCCTACGACACCTCGGCCCGCTACGCACGCCATGGACACATCATCAGCTGGAAGGGGTGTACCGCTCACCTGACCGAGACCTGTGCTCCCGACAGCCCCAACGTGATCACGGACGTGGCCACCACCGCGGCCACCACCCACGACAGCAAGGTCCTGCCCGGCATCCACACCCGCCTGGCCCGTCGCGGACTGCTGCCCGCCGATCACCTGGTCGACGCTGGCTACACCTCCCTGCCCCACCTGGAACAAGCCCCACCCGTGACCACCAGGTCACCGTCTCCGGGCCGCTGAACAGCAACCCCACCCGCCAGCACCGTCGGAACGAGGGCTTCGCCCGGGACGACTTCCACATCGACTACGACCGCCAACAGGTCACCTGCCCCCAGGGACAGGTCAGCGCCGGCTGGCACGGCCCCTACCCGACATCCTCACCCACCGCGGCTCCGCTGATCGGGGCCAGGTTCACCAAGAGTCAGTGCCGCCCCTGCCCAACCCGCGCGCAGTGCACCAGCACCGCAGACAGCGCCCGCACGGTGGGCTTTCCCCCGCGAGAACTCCGCGATCTGCAACTCCGTGTCCGAACAGAGCAGCAGACGCCCGAATGGAAGGCCCGCTACGCGATCCGCTCCGGAGTGGAGGGCACGGTCAACGAGTTCGCCCACGGACACGGCATGCGACGCTGCCGCTACCGAGGACAGGGGAAAGCCCACATCCAACACGTCCTGACGGCCATCGCCGTCAACATCGAGCGCCTCAGCAAACTGCCACCTGCTGAGGACGCACCTGCACCCCGCCGACCGACTGCCTTCCAGAACTACCTCGACCAGCGCGAGCTGCCCCGACTGAAATCCTGGCGAACCCTGGGCACCTGACCTCGACCACTCCAAGATCCCCGACAGAGTCAAGCCGCTGCGGCCGGCGGACGTCACTGCAAGACCCGCGAGAAGACCGCCGCCCGGATCGGCGTGATCGCCGCCAAGCGCCGCGTCACGTCCTGCCAGCGCTGGACCGTCACCGAGAACGAACAAGGCATCCCCGCCGTGGCGTGGCACTTCGGCCAGAACGTGCTGGACGTCGGTGTCCAACTCCACCTCCTTGATCTCCTCGACACCGCCATCAGGCAAACTCGCTGCCACAGACCTGAAACGGTGAATGGCGAAGTCCGGGCCTAGTCAGGCACCACAGTGGTGCCCACGCCCTCGTACGTCGAAATCGACAGCAGGACGGAATGATGGACGCGGCCGTCGATGACGCGGGCGCTGCCGACTCCGTTCCGCACCGCACGCAGGCAGCCCTCCATTTTGGGGACCATGCCACTGGAAAGCCCGGGCAGCAGACTCTCCAGCTCCTTCGCCCTCAGTTCGCTGATCACCTCGTCGCTCTTGGGCCAGTCCTCGTAGAGCCCTTCGACATCGGTCAGCACCATCAGTGTTTCGGCTTTCAGAGCAACGGCGAGCGTGGCGGCCACTGTGTCAGCATTGACGTTGTAGACGTGATGGTCGTCGGCGGAGCAGGCGATGGAGGAGAAGACCGGGATCCGGCCGTCCAGGAGGAGCGCCTCGACCGCACCGGTGTCGATGTCCGTGATCTCGCCGACACGGCCGATGTCGACCGGCTCTCCGTCGATCTCCGGTCGGTGCCGGGTCGCGGTGATGGTACGGGCGTCCTCACCGGTCATGCCGATGGCGAGCGGGCCGTGCCGGTTGAGCAGCCCGACGAGTTCGCGCTGGACCTGACCGACAAGCACGCCCCTCACGATATCCATGACTTCGGGAGTGGTGACCCGCAGCCCGGCCCTGAACTCGGTGACTATGCCGTACCGATCGAGTGCGGCATTGATCTGCGGGCCGCCGCCGTGCACCACGACGGGCCTGAGGCCAGCGTGGTGGAGGAATGCTATATCCTCGGCGAAGGACGCCTTCAACTCCTCGTCGACCATGGCATTGCCACCGAATTTGATGACAACGGTCTTGCCTCGGTGGCGGGAGAGCCACGGCAGGAGTGCCGCGAACGGCACCCGGACCGGGAGCACCACCTCATCGGTGCCGTCTCTCAACACCTCGGACGTCTTGAGATCCCTCGTCGTCATCCGCGCTGCTACGAGAAATGCCGCAGCAACGACCCGGCGACCTGGTCCCGATCGATCTTCCCGCTCGGTGAACGGGGGAGCGCGTCCACCACGGTGATCGACGTCGGCACCGAAGCCGCGGGCAGCACATCCGCGAGCTCGGCCATCAGTACGTCGGAATCCACCGGCACCCCATCCCCCTTCACCATGATGACCGCACGCAGCGTGCGAACCCCTTCCTTCGCCTCGATCGCGACACATACGGCTTCGACCACTCCGGTCTGCTCCAGCAGCCAGGCGTCCACCTCCAGCAGATTGACCCGGACACCACGGATCTTCACGTCCTGGTCCATCCGGCTGAGGAAGTACACAACGCCTCCCCCGAACCGGACCATATCGCCGGTTCGGAAGGCCCGAGTATGTCCCTCGGGTGTCGGCTCGAGCGTGATGTACCGCTCCCTGTTGAGGGGTTCCTGGTTGAGATAGCCCAGGGAGACCGGGAGTCCGGCCACCAACAGCTCGCCCACATTGGGTTCCGCCGGATCCAGCGGATCGATCAGCAGCTCACAGCCCGGCAGTGGGGTTCCGATCGGCGGCAGCGAGGGCCAGGCGTCGCTGGGCCCGTCCAGAATATGAGCGGTGACCATCGCGGACTCGCTCTGCCCGTAGTGGTTGTTCAGCCGACAGTCCGGCAGCCGCTGGAACAATTCGCGGATGGTGGGCGTGCAGACGACCTGCTCCCCTGCTGTGTTGATCTCCGACAGCGCCAAATCGTCAAGGGAGTCTTCCACCGAGGCTGCCACCGCCAGCATGTTCAGCGCGAGGTAGGGCAGGAACAGTCGCTCGATCCTGTGCCGGCGGAGCCAGCTCAGCAGCTCGAAGGGGTCTCGCCTTAGACTCTCCGGTAGGACGAACAGCGTGCCCCCGCCGCAGAGGGTTCCCAGCACCTCCTGGAACCAGACGTCGAAGTTGAGCGGTGCGAACTGGCCGGTGCGCAGATCCGTCCGGCGCGAATGACTGACCTGCCAGGCGGCCATGTTGTCCAGGCAGCTGTGGGGGACTGCCACGCCTTTGGGCCATCCCGTGGTGCCGGAGGTGTAGATGACATAGAGAGGCCGTTCAGGTCGGCAGACTGCGGGTCGGCTGTCGCGACCTGCGAACGGGACCGGCTCACCAGGGCGGGGCGGCTCGGGTATGCGTACAAGCGTGGCTGTGGTTTCGAACGTGGGCCCGTCCCCGGTGTACAGCAGGATCTTTGCCGCACTGTCCTCGAGCATGTGCGCGAGCCGTCGCGCCGGGTACTCAGCGTCGAGGGGCACATAGGTGGCTCCCATGGACGCCGTTGCCAAAAACGCAGCGACCACAGCGGCACTGCGTGGTCCCGCCACCGCGACCCGCTCTTCGTGCTCCACCCCGTGCAGGGTCAACACCTCGGTGATGGCGTGTACCCATGCCGCCAACTGGGCGTAGGTGAAAGTCATTTCCTGATCGACGACAGCGACAGCCTCGGGCTGGTCCGAGGTGATCCGTCCCCATGAATCGAGGAGGCAGTCGCGGGACGCCGCACCGCCCCATAGAGTCAGCGGCTCGGTGAGCACGTCGTTCCCCTTCTCGTCAGGCATCATGATCAACTGGCAGGGTGAACTCATGCATCAGGGAGGCCAGTTCATGGGCGCAGCCGGTTTCCACGTCGAACCGGTCGGCAACCCTTCGCTGAGTCCCGATGTCCTTTTCCTGACTGAGCTTGAACATCGCTTCCACCGAACGCACTTCGAAACGGAAGGCACCGACAGCGGGGCCGATCGTCCGAAAGTAGTCGAGCGACTCTTCCATTTGCCAACCGTCTCCGAAGGTGCGCTCGAACGCGGAGACTGTCGACCGGACGACATACAGTGTCTCCTCGAAGTCGGTGATGGGACGCAGTGTCCCTTCGATGTGCACCGCGACAAAATTCCAGGTCGGTGCCGCCGGCACCGTATCGTAAACAGCAGGACTCACATAGCCGTGCGGCCCGGAAAAGACCAGTTTCGCACTCATGGAATCGAAGAGAGAACTCCAATGAGAATTTGCTCGATTCATGTGCCCGAACATCGATGCGCCCGCCAGTTCGTCGGCGACGACATCATCATGGGGTGCAAATATCACGGGCAGATGTGTCGCGAACGGCACCGCAGGGCCGTTTGTCGCCAGAGTGGCGAGTGGGTACCGCTCCATCACATGCCGGATCTGCCTGCGATCTATGGCTTTATAAACCGGAGGAACATGCATGCCTACCTCTTGAGAATCGAGTCGGTGATTTCTCCGGACCGAACAGCGGTGTTCGACAGCAGACCGGCCGCCAGACCGTGGGAGTGCTCCGAACTCGCTCCGTGCACGTAGATTCTGCAGCGCATCATGTCCGACGTGACGACCCGGTAGTCCCGATCGAGTACGAGTCGGCCGTGGTCGTCGCGCCTACATTCCGGAAGTACGTCCCCTAGTATGGTCATCGGGTCACTCGGTTCGTAGCCGGTGGCGCAGACAACACCGTCTGCTTCGATCACTTCGGTCACGCCTGTCGCCAGGTTCTGGAAAGTCACCCGCACGCCGTCCGGGTGTTCTTCCACCGAGACAAGTCGCGACATCTTGCGGATTCGCAGCCGCTGCAGCCCGAGAACGCCTTCCTGATAGCTCGTTCGGTACAGAGTTTCGGCGAGATCGAGGTCGACGACCGAGTAGTTAGTATTCCCGTGGTAGTCCAGAAGACTCTGCTTCACATCGGGGGAGGCGGAGAAAAATGCGTCAACAGCCTCTGGGTCGAATATCTCGTTGACGAACGGGCTGTCGTCGGCGACGCTGTACCCATATCGAGCAAACACTGCGTTCACTTCAGCGTCCGGGAAAGTGCGATGCAGGTATTCGGCGGCCTCTGCGGCACTCTGGCCCGCACCGACCACGACGAAACATTTGGGCGCACCATCCATTTCTGCCACCCGGTCCAGTAATCTTGAGCTGTGCCAGACCCTCTTCGACTCTTCGACATCGGTCGGCAGACGCGGAACAAGACCGGTGCCGATAGCGACGTTGCGGGCACGACGTACGACAGTTGATTGCCTCCCATCGACTGTCACGCGGACCTCTACGTCGAGATATTCCGAGAGGCCGTCCTCGATCACGGGGGTGAGGCGGACGACCTCGGCACCGTAGGACACAAAGGAATCGAATTGCCGGGCAACCCAGTCGAGATAATCGTGAAACTCCACGCGCAGCGGAAAAAGAGTCTTGCTATTGATGAACCTGACCAGCCTGTTTTTGACTTTGAGGTATTCTGTGAAAGTGTAACGGCTTCTGGGATTACGCATGGTGACTAGGTCCTTGAGGAACGAGACCTGCATGGTCGCACCCTCGATCAGCATGCCGCGATGCCAACCGAAGACGGGTTGCTTCTCGAAGAACTCCATGCGCGTACCTGGCGACTCGGACTCGAACGCGGAAGACTCTTCGAAGGATATCGCCAATGCCAGATTAGAAGGACCAAAACCGATTCCAATTAGATCCACTACAGATGAGCCCCGAGGTAACATACAAAAATCGACCTTCCATTCCTGCGTATGCCGACCGGGCTTTCCACGTCAGAGATGCGCCCCGCACTCGAGAGCCTACCCACGTCCAAAGCCCCCTGTACAGGGGGCCGAGCCAAGGGAGGACGCCCCCGAACACAGTGTTGCTCGGACCACGACAAGACTTCGCCGAACAAATGCCGCGAGCAGTTTTACATCTACACATTTGTTCGTAACTGTGAAATGTGAAGTCCAGCCCGCCCAGTTGTCCGGTCGGCAAGGGGCCTAAGAGGTACGGCGAAGTACCAATGTGAGGAAGCCCCAGCAGCTGCGGTAATCGCGCAGCCATTCCGACCGGTGGGTAGACGCCTTGGCAAGGGCCATGGCGCTGTTCGGGTCGTCGGGATGGTCCAGAGCCCACTTCGCCAGAGATCCGGTCCAGTTCCACTCGTAGTCGTCGAGCTCCTGGCGGGTGCTGACGTGTCCGTACACAGACATCCAGCCACGGCGTTCCACGAGTTCAATGGTGGTCGCCAAGTCCTCGCAGTCGCCGAAGATCCCACGGGCCTCGGGGCTGGGTTCCCCCTCCCAGAAGCCGTCACCGACGAGAACTCGCCCACCGGGGGTGAGGTGCCCGTGCATGGCGTCAAGGGCGGGCAGGAGGCCGCCGAAGGCATGGGCGGCACCGACGCAGAACACGGCGTCGAAGGGCTGGGGAGACGTGAACTTCGTCGCCCTCCGGTGGTGTAAAACAAGCCGGTCCTCGACGCCCAGGGCCGTCGCCCTCTCGCGGGCCCGGGCCAGGGGAGGTAGGGAGATGTCAACTCCCTCCGCCGTGACGCCCGGATGGGCGGCCAGCACCGACAGGAGCCAGGCCGCATCACCGCAACCGAGGTCGAGTACACGCTCGTCCCCCTGGTACACGGTCCGGCGGAGCAGTTGGCGCGCGGACTCGTCGTCGACCGGGTTCGAGATGGCGTGATCGACGTGGGCCAACTCGTAGACCAGTTGTGGATTCATGGCGCGTGGTCCCTTCGGGTGAGGTCGCCGGCTGTGCCCCGCCCTGGAACTCGGGTCCGCCGACGAACTGTACGAACTGTGCCGATAGGGGTCGAACGAGGAAGCGGCCGTACGACGTGGGCCTGCGGCCCTCGGCGAGCCACAGGCACACCGGCGACATTGGTCCGGCCCAGTTGGCGGTCGGCGCGTCGCAGCGGACCCGGAACGGTCGCCTGTCCTGCACCACACGCTTGGCTTCCTCGATCCAGCCGCCTTCGTCCACGCGGGTCGTCCGGCCGCCGAATGAGATCGTGTGTGATTCGCTTGAAACGATAATGAAGCGATCCAGGAACAGCAACACCCCTGTGATCTAGTCAAGTTCAATGGCCTGTATTAGTACGAGGGCAGTGTGCGCCGGCCATGGTCCCGCAGCCGGTCAGCATGATCCAGCCGCGTGCGCTTCGGCAGCGGCCACTGACCGCCGAAACCCGACCGGGCTCTTCACAGGATCTCGACGGCGGAGTCACGCACTTCACGGGGGCCGAGACGCACGGGCGAAGGCCCCGGAAACGGGTTCTCCTCGCCCAGTAGTCGATGCGGACCAAGTATCCTCAGCTCACTAAGGCCGTGTCCTACGTGGTGAGGCGGTCGTTGGGCCCATCATGGGTCGGGATACGTGGAGTTGGATTGTTCCGGACGGACTGTGGGAGATCGCGAATCCGTTGATCCCGCCGTCGAAGGTGCGGCCGCAGGGTGGCGGCACGCAGGACACGCCTGATGAGACGGTGTTCGCGGCCATCGTCTACGTGCTGGTCAGCGGCTGTGCCTGGCGCGCGTTGCCGCCATGCTTCGCGATATCGAAGTCGACGGCCCATCGCAGGTTCGTGATCTGGTCGCGGGCCGGCATGTGGGGCCGACTGCACAAGGAGATCGTGCACCGGCTCTACGACGCCAGCCTGCTCGACCTGTCGCGTGCAGTCCTCGACTCCGCCCACGTGCGCGCTAAAAAAAGGGGGCGAACACACAGGCCCGAGCCCCGTGGACCGAGGCAAGCCGGGCTCCAAGATGCACGTCCTGTCGGACGCAAACGGACTGCCCCTGGTCGTCGGTGTCTCCGCCGCCAACGTCCACGACAGCCTCGCGCTGAAACCCATGGTCGCCGGTCACCAAACGAGAAACGACCCACACCGCGGCCGGCACTTCAAGCCTCAGCGTCTTCACCCCGACAAGGCGTACGACGTTCCTCACCTGCGCAAATGGCTACGCGGCAAGCGCATCGGCGTCCGCATCGCACGCAAGGGCATCGAGTCCAGCGAACAACTCGGCCGCCGAAGGCGGGTCATCGAGCGCACCATGTCCTGGCTCACGGGCTACCGCCGGCTCAACCACCGCTACGAACGAAATCCCCGCAGCTACCTGGCCCTTCTCGGCCTCGCCGCCGCCCTCTGCTGCTACAAGCGACTCATCCGCCTCACCACGTAGGACACGGTCTAATACTCCAGCCGGACTTCGGTGTATGTCCTGGTCAACGGCTTGAGCGTGGGGATTCTAGCGGGGTGGTGCCGGGTGTGGGGCGGGTTCGCCCGGCCTGTCCCGCGAAGGAGTGACCGCGCCGTGTGTAGTGACAGCGGCGGGGACAGCCATCGCATGTGATCGATGACGTACCCGCCTCCGCGTGGGAACAAGAGCTGGAAGAACTCTTCTTGCGGATCGGACACCGCTTCCCCCGCGTCGAGCCCAGACGCCGGATGCGGGA
>NZ_JBEZYG010000035.1:0-59671 GCF_040638385.1 Streptomyces sp. NPDC026589 | reverse complement strand
GCCGCCCACACCGCCCCACCCCGGGGCCCCGCCCCCGCCCACCGGGGGCGGCCCCCCGCCCGACCGCTGCCGCCCGGTGGGGTGGTGTGCGCACACCACCCACCGGGCCGAATCCGTTCGCCATCCGGGCCGCCCTAGCGTGACGCCCCGCACAGGCAGCATCCCGGAGGCAGGACGGGCAGCAGGTGCCGGGCCGCCACGGAGAACGCGAGGTACGGGCGTACGGTCCACTCGGTCCACCGGTCCCCGTGCCCGAGCGAGAACCCGCAGGTCCGCCCTCGATGCAGGGCGGCGATCGCGCGCACGCGGCCACCCTCGTCGATCCGCTCCCGGGCCTCGCGACGCGCGTCGGGAGCCAGATTCGCCACGAGAGCCCGCGCCTCCGCCTGGAACAGCCGGATCGCCTCGGTCGCGGTGGGCACGGAGTACCGGACGAAGGTGTCGGGGGCGCTGCCGCGTAACAAGGGGTACGTGGAGCGCTCGCACCAGTAGGCGTGAAGGGCGGAGCCTTCGGGCCGCGTCGGGTCGGGGTCGGGGTCGCACATGACAAAGGCCTCCTGACGTGACACCAGGAACGCCCCCCGCCCACGGCCGGCGTGACGAGCTGCGGAGAGGGGGCGCACTGGTTCGCTACTCCCCTAACAGGCGCAGACAGAAGGGGAGTTGGCCGTCACGTGACGGGACGGCACATCTGGAAGCTAGCGCGTGATGCGCATGCGTATCAAGTGTTTGACGTCTAACGGGTGATTCTGGCTAGATAAACAAGTGATACGAACGAGAAAGCGGCCCCCGTCTGCGCCGATGGGGACCGCTCACTACCGGATCAGGGCCGCTCAGGCCAGGTCGTCGAACTCACCCTCCTTCGCACCGCCCAGGAACGCCCGAAGCTTGGTGCGCGTCGTACGGACGATCACGTCCGGGTTGTCGCTCTCACGCAGCAGGATCTCGCCGCCGTGCTCGGCGAGCTCCAGGCAGTTGTTGCCCTCGGCCCCCGACGACTTCGAAGACTTGCGCCACTGAATATCCACGTACCTCACGCCTTCACACTTGTTGCGCGACCTCACGAATGAAGTCTCTCGACTTCCGCGGGTCGAGGGACAGCTCCTCGACCCGATCCATCGCCGCCCGATAGTTCCTCAGACGCGTCTCGGCGTCCAGGAACGCGGGCCCGGTTGCCGTGTCCGTCTGCACGGTATCCAGCTGCGGAACAGGACCGTAGACATAATGCGTCGAGCTTCCCGTCTCCGGAAAACCGCCGGCGGCGAAGGGAACGACCCGGATGGTCACGTTGTCCCGCTCCGATTCGCGCAGCAGGTGCCCCAACTGACCACGCGCGACGCCCGAGTCGCCGTACGTCATCCGTAGCGCCGCCTCGTGAATGAGGAACGTGCAGGCCGGCGGATTCTCCCGGTCGAGAACATCTCGGCGCTTGAGCCGGTGGGAGAGCAGCCGTCGCCTGCGGGCCGGTGGCAGCTCCGGCACCGCCTGCGCGAAGACGGCGCGCGCATAGTCCTCGTTCTGGAGCAGTCCCGGCATGTACATAATCAGCACCGCCCGAATGCCGACGGCATGGTGCTCAAGCTCCGCCAGGTCGAGCGTTCCGCTGGTCAGGTCGGAGCGATACTCCTCCCACCAGCCCCGCCCCCGCTCATCGGCCATCGCGGCGAGCGCATCCACGTAGGCCTCGTCAGGACACGCATAGCCACCGGCCCAGGCACGCACCCGTTCGCCGCTCACACCGAAGCGCCCGGACTCCGTGTTGCTGATGGCGGTGCGATCCGTGCTGAGCAGGGCGGCGGCCTCGGCCAGGGCCAGGCCCGCGTGCTGCCGCATCTTGCGCAGCTCCGCACCCACGCGACACTGCCGCGCCGTGGGCGCCTTCCTCGGTGGCATCGACGATCTCCTCTGGTCGGCTCCCAGTCTGACTGGCACGCCCACGGTAATCCATTCGGTCCCTTAATTTTCCAAAGCCGTAGCACAAGTGAGACTTGCCGCTATGGTCATCCCCATGCCGCGCTTCACCACGGGCCCACCCGAAGTGCAGCCGTCTCGACGCGCGTTGACACGTGCGGCGATGCGGCCATCGCCACGGGCCGTGCACAGCGCACCCGTTCACCGAACCGGACCGCACTGGGAGACCGACATGACCCCCACAACCCCAACTCCCGTACTTCCGAACCCTCTCGGCGGCGAGATCTACCGGCTCACCCTGCCGAACACCGCGAGCGCACCGCGCCTCGCGCGGGACTTCGTCACCTCACTGCTGGAGGTCAGCCGGCACCTCGGGCTGGTCGACGACGCCCGGATCTGCGTGACCGAGCTGGTCACCAACGCCCACCGCCACACCGGTACGCCGCTGATCCGGGTCCACGCGGCCGTCAACCGGAAGCGGGTCACCGTCACCGTCACGGATGAGGGCAGCCCGCTCACCGGCGCGCTCGGCGCACCGGGGGCAGGCCCGGAGGCGGAGGGCGGGCGGGGGCTCGTCCTGGTGGAGAGCCTGGCGCTGGCCTGGGGGACGCGCGGCGGCGATCGCCGACACCCCGGGCGCAAGGCCGTCTGGTTCACGCTCGGGCAACCGGCGCCGACCCGGTGAACGTCACTCCGTGGGGCTTCGCGGTGGCGGCCGTCGTTCTCGGCGTGCTCGCCGCCGGGATCGCCCTCGCGCCGGGGCCCACCGCGAGGGAAACGCCGCCGATGGGATACACGCGCCCAACCGGCGGTGCGACGAAGACGGCGCGGTACACATCCGAGGGAGCACCGACCACGATCCGATGCGGGCTTCGATCGGGTTGGCCCGGCACGCGTAGGCCGGGGTGAAGCACAGGCGCTTTGGGTGCCGTGGTCAGTACGGGCTTGACCTTGACGCTGGGTCAACCCCCCACCCTCGGGGAGGAGCCTCCGAGCAGTCGCTTCGAACAGCTCCACGAGGGAGGAAGACGACCATGACAGTCCCATCGATCGCCGGACCGGCGATTGGCGTGCAAGGTCTCAAGAAGTCGTACGGGAAGCTCGAAGTGCTGCGCGGTGTGGACTTCGACGTGGCGCCGGGCAGCATCTTCGCCCTGCTTGGTTCCAACGGGGCGGGCAAGACAACGACCGTGAGGATTCTCGCCACGCTCCTGAAAGCCGACGCAGGGGCGGCGAGCGTCCATGGCTTCGACGTTGCCACGCAACCGGCGGACGTGCGGGAGTCCATCAGTCTCACCGGGCAGTTCGCGGCCGTCGACGAGATCCTCAGCGGGCGGGAGAACCTCGCTCTCGTCGCCAGGCTGCGCCACGTCGAGGACCCCGGAGCAATCGCGGATGACCTGCTGAGGCGGTTCTCGCTGAGCGAGGCGGGCTCGCGGCGCGTGTCCACGTATTCGGGTGGGATGCGGCGTCGGCTGGACATCGCGATGAGTCTCATCGGGAACTCGCCGGTGATCTTCCTGGACGAGCCGACGTCCGGTCTTGACCCCGAGGCGCGCATCGAGGTCTGGGATGCGGTCAAGGAGCTTGCCGGACACGGAACGACGGTGCTGCTCACCACTCAGTACCTGGTCGAGGCCGAGCAGCTGGCCGACAGGATCGGCATCCTCCACCAGGGTCGGATCATCGTGGACGGCACCCTCGCCGAGCTCAAACGGCTCTTCCCGCCCGCCAAGGTCGAGTACGTCGAGAAGCAGCCGACTCTTGAGGAGATATTCCTCGCAGTCATCGGCAGCGGCGACAAGAGCGACGTCACCGGCAGGACACCTGGGGGGCGAGGATGACCGCGTACTTCTTCAGCGACACGGTCGCCCTCACGGGGCGGACCCTGCGCCATGTCACGCGCAGCATGGACACCATCATCACGACCGCCATCACGCCGGTCGCCATGATGCTGGTGTTCGTCTACGTGTTCGGTGGCGCCATTGATACCGGGTCGGTCTCGTATGTGAACTACATGCTGCCCGGCATCCTGCTCATGACTATCGCATCGGGCGTCTCCTACACCGCGTTCCGGCTGTTCACCGATGTGAAGAGCGGGATCTTCGAACGCTTCCAGTCCATGCCGATCGCGCGGTCGGGTGTGCTGTGGGCCCACGTCGTCACCTCTCTGGTCGCCAACCTGATCGCTCTCGTGCTCGTAGCGGGCGTCGCGGTGCTCATGGGCTTCCGCTCAGGGGCAGGAGTGTCGGCGTGGCTCGCGGTCGCCGGCATCCTGCTCCTGTTCACCCTGGCGCTGACCTGGCTCGCCGTGATCCCCGGGCTCTCCGCGTCGTCGGTCGAGGGCGCCGGCGCGTTCGCCTACCCGCTCATTTTCCTGCCGTTCGTCAGTTCGGCGTTCGTGCCCACGAAGACGATGCCCGGCCCGGTGCGCTGGTTCGCCGAGCATCAGCCGGTGACGTCGATCGTCAACACCCTTCGCGACCTGTTCGCCCAGCAGCCGGTCGGCGACGACATCTGGACCGCCCTCCCGTGGTGTGTCGGCATCCTCGTCGTGGCGTACGTCTTCGCGATGGCCGCCTATCGCCGGAAGATCGCCTGAGGCAGGCTGAGGTCCATGATCACCATCAGCCAGCTCGCGGCGTACGCCGGGGTGACGGTGCGGGCGGTACGCCACTACCACCGGATCGGGTTGCTGCCGGAGGCCGAGCGGGACCGGTCCGGATACCGGACCTACGATGCTGTCGCGGTCGTGCGACTGATCCGGATTCGCACCCTCGCGGACGCCGGCGTGCCGCTGGCCCGGGTCCAGGAACTCCTCGCCGCCGGCCCGGAGGAGTTCGCCGGCGGCGTCCAGGAGATCGACAAGGATCTGTGCGCCGAGATCCGGCGGCTCCAGAACACTCGCAGCCGACTCTCCCGGCTTGCCGCCGGAGAGCACCTGGCGCTCCCGCAGAGCGTCGTGGACTACCTCGACCGGCTGCGCGGTCTCGGCGTCGAGGAGCGGTACATCGAGATGGAGCGGGACGCCTGGATCATGATCGCCGCCCAGGTGCCGCACTCGATCGAGTCCGTGATCGCCAAGAAGCACCAGGAGCTGGACGACCCCGATACGGTGAAGCTCTACAGCCTGCTCAGCGGGGCACACGACTGGCCGGCCGACGATCCGCGGATCGTCGAGGTCGCCGACATCATGGAGCGCTTGATGATTCGTGCTGTGGAGGCCGGCGAGGTGGGTGCCGACGACGGCATCGACGACCAGTTCGTCGACCTGCTGGACTCCACGACGGCCGAGTCCTCACCGCACGCCGCGCGGCTGTTGGCGATCCTGGAGGAGCGGGGCTGGAGGGGCTGGACACGCATCGAGCGAGTGCCTGCCGACAGACTCAACACTGAGCTGCCGCCATCGTGAAGGCGTGAAGGCAGCTCGGGTTCCTGGAATAACGCTATCCAGGGGTGGCCGCACGCCCGCACTCACAACGACCTGAGCAACGACACCCCTGCCGAGCAGGCTGGGGATGCTGCACCGAGCGATTGATCCCGCCGGTCAGCACGCTTGCGAGGGGCTGCCCCGACCGGGTCGTGCGCTGCGGCGACCCGGTGCGTGCCGGTCGAACCCCGACCGGATCGTTCGCCACCGCGACCTGGTGGAGCGCGACATCAACTACTTAAAGAAACAAGAGAAAGAACCCCACCCCACCCACTCCGGCGACCACCTGACGCGTCCCAGGGGCTCGTCACCCACACGGGTGAGGTTTGCCAACTCGGCTCGCTTTCGGACCCGTTGTCCGGCATATGCTCACGCCAGACCACATCAGACATACGTCGGCCCCCGACCGGGAGTGCAATCCCAACCGAGGGCCTGACCACCAAGGAAGTTAGGGCTTCCCGATGGATACCCAGCAGAATACTGCGCTCACGCGCGCCCTGGCAGAGATTCCCGGGCCCCTCCCGGCCCGAGGCGTGATCCACATCGCGATCCCGCACACCGACCGCTTCACCGTCGTCGGCAACCACCTCGCCCAGCACCCCGACCTCAGCTGCACCGCGATCGGCATCGCCGTACGCATCCAGTCACTGCCCCAGGGCGTGGAGGTGAGCATCAAGGCGCTCGCCGCCCACTGCCGGGAAGGCGAGAAGCGCATCGCGACCGCCCTGCGCGAACTGGAAGCCCTCGGCTACCTGCAACGCGTCCGGGAACGGCTCCCCAGCGGCCGGGTCATCACCCGCACGGTCTTCTGCAACCAGCCTGCTGCGCTGTTACGCCCCCGTCCGACGGCGAGCCCCCTACGACCCGCCGTAACAGCCACACCCCAGGCACCGCCACCGGCATCGGCACCGACCGAAGCGCCCACGTGCGCACCGGCACCGGCGCCCTCGCCCTCGCCCGCCCCGGCACCGGGGCCCTCGCCCGAGCCGGACATGCCCGAGACCCCGCCCGTACCGCCGCCGCCCTCCCTCGCAACGCCCCCGCCCCCGTCCCCGCCGCCCCCACTCTTCGTACCGCTGGTCCCGCCCCCGACCGTGCCCAAGCCCCCACCCCCGCCTCTCCCCCAGCCCGACGAACCGACCCCGGAACTCGACCGCGCCGCCACCGCGCTCCTCAGCGACCTACGCCGTCACGCACCGGAGTTCACGCTCTCCGAGACCGACATCCGTCAGCTGGGCCCCGGCGTCGCGGCCTGGCTCGAACGGGCCGTCCACCCCGATGCCATCCGCCGCACCCTCACCACCGACCTGCCCCACCCCCTCAGGCGTCCCGCGCTGCTCCTCAAGCACCGGCTCACCGCCCTCCTGCCCCCGCCGCTCCCCGGCGTCCGCGACCTCACCGTCCCCATCCGCCCCCGCATCACCATCACGCCTTTCCAGACCTGCGACGACTGCGACCGCGCCTTCCGCTCCCCCACCCCCGGCCACTGCCGCGACTGCCGCGAACACCGCACGCACCGGAGCGACGACACGCGAACTGCCGCCGCCTGAGCGGGCGGAGCGCACCAGCACGGACGGCACGGCCGCATGGCTTTCGTCACAGCGAAAAGACGGAATCCGAGAGCAACTGCACGCTTTGGTGATGTCTGTCCGCTCCGGGGGACGCCGCCCCGCCCCCGAGTCCGGGAATAATTCCCCGGCCCCCTCACAGGATCCCCATACGATCGGCACAGGTCGCCCGCGTGATCCTTCCGCCGTGGCAGCCGCCCCACAACGTTTTCCGCCGTTCGGACCCGACCCAAGGGATCATGTGAAGATTCGCCGCGCTCTCGCCACCGCCGTCGCCGCCGCCGTGACCGCCCCCGTCGTCCTGCTCTCCGTCACCCCCGCGTTCGCCGACACCAAGCCGGTGACGCAGACGCAGAACAAGCAGAGCAAGCCGACCATCAAGGAACTGGAGGCGGCCGCCGCCGAGGCGCAGAAGGCGTACGAAGAGGCTGTCAAGGCTCGCGACGAGGCCCAGATCACGGTGCGCAGGGCCCTTCAGGAACTGTCCGAGGACAGCCACCCCCTCGTGGCCGCCGCCAACGCCGCCAAGGAGGCCGCGAAGCTCGCCGCCGACGCGAAGGACGCCGCCGACAAGGCGGTGACCGAAGCGAAGACGGCCATCACCGAGCTGCCGGCCGACGCCACCGAGGAGCAGAAGACCGCCGCGGCGACCGCTCTCTCCGAGGCCGAGGCGACCGCGGCGACGGCTGCCACCGCCAAGACCGCCGCCGACACAAAGGCCGCCGACGCCCGCGAGGCGGTCACCGAGGCCCGGATCGAGGCGTTCCGCGCCGCCGGCGTGGCCGACAAGGCCCTCGAAGACGCGCTCGCCGCGAAGATCGCCGCCGACGCGGCGCTGGCCCAGGCCAAGAAGGAGGCGGAGGAGGAGGGCGAGGACTGCGAGCCCGAGAACGACCTCACCGCCAAGGTGACCGGCCTGCCGACCAAGCTCGTCGCCGGGACGACCACCGCCTTCTCGCTCCGGGTGACCAACGGCTCCGACCGGAACATGGACGAGATCATCACGTACGTCGGAGTCCACGCGACCGACAAGAGCGGTCTCAAGGACACGGGCAAGTTCTTCCGCCTCCAGTGGTCCTCCGAGTCGTCCCCGAAGTGGAAGAACGTCAAGGACGACTACATCGACGCCGTCGGCGCGCTGAAGCCCGGCGCCCGGACCGACCTGAAGATGCGCCTCACCCTCGACAAGGCCACCCCGGCCGGCAACGGTGTCGCCTTCATCGCGGCCGACTTCTACAACAAGGACGGCTCCTGCGGCGGGACGCCCGGCGCGGACATGTACGAGTTCGACGTGAAGGCCGCGGGCAGCAAGCCCGGCAAGACCGAGGACGCCAAGCCCAAGCCCGCCGGCACCACGAAGCCCGGCGGCAAGGGCTCCGGCCACCAGCCGCAGGGCTCGGCGTCGGGCACCCCGGCGAAGACGGGCACGGACGGCAGCCTCGCCGCCACCGGTTCGTCCTCCGCCACCACCTCGATCGCTCTCGCGGGCGGTGCGGCCGTGGTGCTCGGCGCGGCGGCGGTGTTCGTCGTCCGTCGCCGGAAGGCCGGTTCCGACGCCTGACGGCGAAGCGGAAGTCGCTGAGGCACTTCAAAGCGCTGAGGCGGTGAAGCGGAGAGGGCGGAGACCTGTACGGGTCTCCGCCCTCTCCCGTCGTCTCAGGGCATCGTCGCGCTCAACTCCGCGACAACTTGCCCCGCTTGAGTTGCAGCACCTCATCCGCCGCGTCGGCCACCTTCGCGGAGTGGGTCACCACGACGACGCACTTGCCGTCGTCGTGGGCCAGCTTGCGCAGCACCTCGACGATGCCGGCCGCGGTGTCCTGGTCGAGGCTCCCGGTGGGTTCGTCGGCGAAGAGGACGTCCACCTCGCAGGCCAGCGCGCGGGCGATCGCCACCCGCTGCTGCTGTCCGCCGGAGAGCTGCCGGATCCTGCGGTGGCGGTCCTCCTCCTCGATGCCGAGAAGGCCGAGGAGCTCGTTCGCGCGGTCCTTGCGGCCACGCCGGGCCGCACCGGTGATCTCCATGGCCGAGGTGACGTTCTGCACGGCGGTCAGGTAGCCGAGAAGGTTGAAGGACTGGAACACCGTGGCCGCGTGCCGCCGGCGATAGGTGTCCAGCCCCAGCCGGTCCAGCTCCTGGCCCCGGAAGCGCACCGTGCCCCCGCTTGGCGCGTCGAGGCCGCTGGCCAGCGAGAGGAGGGTGGTCTTGCCGCTCCCGGAGGGGCCGACGACCGCGTACATGCGGCCCTGTTCGAAGTCCTGGCTGACGCCCTTGAGGACCGTACGCTCCCGGGCGCGGTTGCCGACGGGGTAGCTCTTCCGGACGTCGACGAGCTGGAGGACCGGGCTCCGGCCGTCGTCCGTCGGTTCGGGGTGCGGCAGGGTCGGGTGCGGCATGGTCAGTCGCCCTTCGTGAGGATCTGGCGGGGCTTCAGTCGCAGGACGCGGTAGCCGGGTACGAGGGTGGCCGCGGCGGCGATGCCGAGGCCGGCCGCGCCGACCTGCCCGATGTCTCCCGCGGTGAGGCGGACGTCCAGCTCGTCCAGGGGCTCGGCCGCCGGCTGTTCCTCCTCGGGTGCCGCGCCCATGGAGTTGGCGTAGTCGTTCCGTTTCCCGGCGTCGGCGTCCTTCGCCGCCTCGGACACCTCACCGGCCAGCAGAACGCTTCCCGCCGTGCCGGCCAGCGCCTGGCTGGCGGGCACGGCGAGGCCGATCGCGATCAGCGCGCAGGCGGCGATCTCCACCAGGTGCTGGCCGAGCAGCCGCGGCTTGCGCTCACCCATGGCCAGCAGGATGCCGAGCTCCTGGCGGCGCTCGCGCAGCGAACCGGCCACGACCAGCGACACGACCGCCAGGCCGGCCAGCGAGACCAGCCACACCGTGAGCGTCGCGAAACCGGCGGTCCTGGCGATGGGTCCGACGAGCTGCTGGTACTGCTTGTCGTTCACCGCGAGCGGATAGATCTCCGGATCGAGGCCGAGCGCCTTCGCCTCCGCACGCAGCTTCGGCAGATCGTCCGGACCGCGCAGGGTGAAGGTGGCCTCCTGGATGTCCGGGCCCTCGCCGGTCGGCGCGACGGCCGACAGCGAACCGGCCGCGTCCGGCGAAGCGTAGACCAGGTTGGCCGGGTCGGCGAGCGCGGGCACGTACTGGCTGCTGGAGGCGGTGGCGGAAGCGTAGACACCGCCGACGGTGAACTCCTTCGGTGGCTGCGTGCTGCCGTCGCCGAGGAAGGGACGCACGGTGACCTTGTCGCCGACCTTCAGCTTGTTGGCCTCCGCGAGGCGTTTCTCCAGGACGAGGACGCCTCCCCGGGTCTCCGGCCCGATGCCCTTGCCGGCGACGATCTTCGAGGTGCCGTTGCGGAAGGCGGGCGTCGCGAGGAGGTCCCGTACTCCCTCGACCTTGAAGAAGTCGCCGGACTCCGTGTCGGTGGCGGGCGGCGGCGGTACGGCGCGGTAGAGCTTCAGCCGGTCCGTGGGCTGGCCCGCCGCCTCCACCTTGTAGCTGAACCCGGTGACGACCGGTGACGCGCCGAGGCGGTCGGCCTGCCCGCTGCGCAGCCGGTCGGAATCGTCGATCCGGACGCCGCTCGCGCCGCCGTTCTCCGCCTTCCCCGACGCCATGAGCGCGTTGATGTCCAGGGACAGCGTGGCCACCGCGCCCACCGTGCGCTTCGCCTCCGTCGCGGCTCGGTCGGCCGCCGACCGGATGAGGAAGCCGGAGAGGACAAGGGCGCAGATGACGAAGAACAGGCCGGTCAGCATCAGGGCCTTGCCGGGGGTGGCGGTCAGCCGCCACCAGGCCCGTTTGAACAGGTTCATGGAATCTTTTCTCTTCGCGGTCGACGACGGGCGGACGGACGGCTCACGCTAGGAAGCGGGCGTTATCGGCGGCGTTCGGCGCCGGGCCGGACCGGGCGGGCTCTCATACGTCGTCCACATGCGGGCTCTGATAGTCATGGGGCGCGCCCATAGTCATGGGGCCGCCCCTGGTCATGGGGCGCGCCCACTCCGGGACGCATGCACGTATGCACGTATGCACGTATGCAGAGAAGTGGTGCCGTCCGCCCCTACTGGCTGGCGGGCGGCCACCCCACGCGAGAAGAGGCGACACCGGCGATGCGTGTGCTGATCGTCGAGGACGAGGAGTTCATGGCCGAGGTCATCGGGCTCGGCCTGCGCCGCGAGGGCATCTCGTCCGACGCCGTCCACGACGGCGGGGCGGCGCTGGAGAAGCTGTCGGTCAACGACTACGACATCGTGGTCCTCGACCGGGACCTGCCGGGCGTCCACGGCGACGAGGTCTGCCGCCGTACGGTCGCGGAGCACCCCGGCTGCCGGATCCTGATGCTGACCGCCGCGGGCCGCCTCGGCGACAAGGTGGCGGGCCTCGGCCTCGGGGCCGACGACTACCTCCCCAAGCCCTTCGACTTCCCGGAGCTGGTGGCTCGGCTCCGCGCCCTCTACCGCCGGGCCGCCCCCGCACACGCCCCGACGCTGTCCCTCGGGGACCTCACGCTGGACACCCACCGGCGGCGGGCCGAGCGGGCGGGCCGGGAGATCCGGCTGACGCCGAAGGAACTGGCCGTCCTGGAGCTGCTGATGCGGGCGGAGGGCGGGGTGCTCGGCGCGGAGTACCTACTGGAGAAGGCGTGGGACGAGGCGGCCGACCCGTTCACCAACGCGGTGCGTCTGGTGATCCACACCCTGCGGCGCAAGCTGGGCACGCCGCCGCTGCTGCACACCTCGGTCGGCGCCGGCTACTACCTGGCGGAGCAGCCGTGACCGCACAGCTCCGGGTCAGCATCCACACCCGGCTCTTCCTCGGCTTCGCTGCCGTCCTGGTGGTCTCCGGGGCCCTGATGGTGGCCGCGGTCTACCTCGGTACGCGGTTCCTGCCCTCCTACGACCTGGGCAGCACGCCCGCCCACACCGACTTCGTGCCGGGCGGTCCGGCGGACAGCCTCCCCGCACCGTTCCGCACCGTCGACCCGCCGCCCTCGTACGCCGACACGCAGGTGATCCGTTCCAAGGAAGACGTGTGGGACACCGTGCTCACCGTGTCCGTCGCGGGCGCGTCGCTGGTGGCCGCGCTGGGCCTGGCCGCCGGGTGGCTGCTCTCCCGCCGCCTGCTGGCCCCGCTGCACACCATCAACCGGGCGGCGGCCCGCGCGGGCACGGGCGATCTGTCGTACCGGATCCACGCCGACGGGCCGAACGACGAGCTCCGCCAGCTCGCCGACACCTTCGACGACACCCTGGACCGGCTGGAACGCTCCTTCGAGGCCCATCAGCGCTTCGCCGCCAACGCCTCCCACGAGCTCCTCACTCCGCTGGCCACCACCCGTACCGCGCTGCAACTCGCGCAGACGGACGCGTCGGGCCGCGAACTGAGCCGGCTCGCCCCCAAACTGGCCGCCGTCAACGAGCGCAGCATCGAGATCGTGCACGGCCTGCTGCAACTCGCCGGCGCCGAGCACGCCCGGCCCGACACGGAACCGGTCGACCTGGCGGAGATCACCGCGGAGGTCTGCGAGGAGCTGGCCCCCCGCGCCCGGGCCGCCGGGATCACCCTGGAGACCGACCTCGGGACCGCTGCCGGGGGCCGTACGGAGACCGCTAACCGGGCCGGTACGGAGACGGCTGCCGGGGCCCGTACGAAGACCGTTTCCCGGGCCGGTACGGAGGCCGCTGCCGGGGCCCGTACGCAGACCGGCCGGACGCTCGCGGGAAACACCGCCCTGCTGCGCCGGCTGGTGCACAACCTGATCGACAACGCGCTCACGCACAACGTCCCGGGCGCGGACGGCTGGGTGCACGTGTCCGTCCGCAACGGCCACACCGGCCGCACCGGCCCCGACGGTCCGGGTCCGGTCCATCCGGTCTCCCTGGAGGTCTCCAACTCCGGCCCCGTACTGGACCCCGAGCACACCGACCGTCTCTTCGAGCCGTTCCACCGCGCCGCCCCCCGCGTGCGCAGCGACCGGACCGGACACGGTCTGGGTCTCGCCATCGCCGAAGCGGTGGTCCGCGCCCACCACGGCACGATCACCGCGACGGCCGGACCCGGCGGGGGCCTGACCGTGCGGGCGGACTTCCCCGGGGACGCCTGAGCCGGGCTTCGTCCGTCCACCGGCCCCCGGCCCCGGCCCCGGGTCAGGTTCCGGACCTCCCGCCCCGGCCATCAGCCGGTGCGGGAGGTCCGGAACCTGCGCCGGTACTCCGTCGGCGTCGCGTTCAGCCTCCGCCGGAAGGCGCGTACCAGGGTGTCCACCGTGCCGAACCCGCAGACGGACGCGATGCGTTCGAGGGTGGCGTCGGAGGACTCCAGTTCGTTGCGCGCCTTCTCGACCCGGACGGACTCGATGTACGCGTGCGGGGTCGTGTTCAGCTCGGTCCTGAAGATCCGGGTGAGGTGGCGGTCGCTGACGTGCGCGTGGGCGGCGAGGTCCACGACGGTGAGCCGGCGGCCGAGGTTGCGCAGGATGTGGTGGCGGAGGTCCTCGATGCGCCTGGTCGGCGAGATCTGCTCCAGCGGAACGCTGAACTGGCTCTGGCCGCTCGGCCGCTTCAGATACATCACGAGCTGGCGGGCGACCCGCAGGGCGACGGCCTCGCCGAGGTCGTCGGCGACGAGGGCGAGGGACAGGTCGAGGCAGGCGCTGATCCCGGCCCCGGTCCAGACGTCGCCCTCGCGGATGAAGATCGGGTCGGCGTCGACCTCGATCTCCGGGTGCGCGGCGGCGAGCTGGGGCGCGGTCGACCAGTGGGTGGTGGCGCGCCTGCCGTCGAGCAGCCCGGCGGCGGCCAGCAGATGCGCCCCGACGCAGACGGAGGCGGTCCGCCGGCTCCGCCCGGCGAGTTGCCTCACCCGCTCCACCAGCGCGGGGTCGACGAGGGCGCGCACCCGGCGCTCGCCGTCGATCTCCACCGAGCCGGGGACGATGAGGGTGTCGATGCTCCGCCCGGCCACCTCGTCGAAGGTGAGATCGGGGAGGACGCGGACCCCGGCCCCGGTGGTGACGGGGTCCATGGACGCGGCGGCCAGGACGACCTCGTAGCCGTCCGCGTCCTCGGCTTCGCGCCGGGCGAGCGAGAACACCTCCGGCGGACCGGTGACGTCGAGCAGGTCGACGCCCTCGAAGAGGACGATGACGACGAGTCGTCCGACGGTGTCCATGCCCGATCTCCCTGTTCAGCCGTACGTCCGGTGGCGGCTGCCACCCGCCCGCCTTGAGTGGCAGCTGCCCCAAAAGCGCATGTCGGTATCTGCATGTTAGACGTCATTGCGGACATCCCTGCCCGGGTCCTAGCGGGGGAAGCGGCTCACCGACCGAGCCCCACCGGCCGAGCCCATCCCTCCCCGATCCCTCCCCGATCCCTCCCCGACGTACGACACCCCGAGGCGGTACACCCATGTCCCGAACCACCCTGCGCGAACTCAACGGCTTCGACGCGACCCCGGCCGCGCTCGCCGGCTCCACGCTGATCCTGGTCGACTACCAGAACACCTACACCCGCGGCGTGATGGAACTCGACGGCTGGCAGGACGCGCTGGACGCCGCCGCGCGGCTGCTGGCCCGGGCCCGCGAGGCGGGGACCAAGGTCGTCCATGTCATCAACGACGGCGGCGAGGGAACTCCGTACGACATCCAGGCCGAGATCGGGCAGATCTGCCCGGCCGTCGCCCCGGCCGACGGCGAGACCGTCGTCGTCAAGAAGGCTCCGGACTCCTTCCACGGCACCGACCTGGGCGAGCACGTCCCGGCGGGCGGGGACGTGATCATCGCGGGCTGGATGACCCATATGTGCGTGGCGTTCACGGCCCAGGGCGCGTTCCTGCGCGGCAACCGCCCCACGGTCGTCGCCGACGCCTGCGCGACCCGGTCCCTGCCCGTCGCCGGGACCGACCTCGACGCCCAGCAGGTGCACCACGCCGCGCTGGCCACCATCGGCGACCTGTACGGGGTGGTCGTCCCGACGCAGGAGTCCCTGAGGTAGCCGGGGAGCGGGCGGCCCCGGGCCGGAAAATCCACGCGCGCCCCCTCCGTACCGCGTGATACACCTCCCTGCCATGACCGACCTGATGACGCCATGACCGCCGACCTGGTGACGCCATGACCGACCTGGTGACCGAGCGGCTCGTCCTGCACCCGATATCCGTGGCCGAGGCCGAACAGATGGTGGCGGGCCGGCCGGCCGCCGGCACGGCCTGGGAGCCCGGATTCCCGACCGAGGACGACGTGTCCGTGGCCAAGCGCTTCCTGGAACGCTGCTCGTCCACGGACGATCCCCGGCCGTTCGGCCCGTACGCGATCCGCCGCCGCTCCGACCACCGGGTGATCGGCGGCGTGGACTTCCACAGCCCCCCGGACGAACACGGCCACGTCACGATCGGCTACGGCGTCGTACCGTCGGCCCAGGGGAAGGGCTACGCCTCCGAAGCTCTCCGCGCCCTCCTGTCGTTCGCCCGGGCCGGCGGCGTCGTCTCGGTGAAGGGCGACGCCGACCACGACAACGTCGCGTCCCAGCGCGTGATGACGGCGGCGGGAATGCTCCCGGTCGGGGAGGACGAACGCGTTACCTATTTCGCCGTCACCTGGAGCGATACGGCGAGGTGAACCCCGCCGGCCGGACGCTCCGCCGTACCGCCGTACCGCGTCAGTCGGTGGCACCGCTGTTCCGCGCCTGCCGGTGACACCGCCGTACCGCTGTTCCGCTGTTCCGCGTCAGCCGGTGGCGCCCCGTGGTGCCCCGTGGTGCCGCAGTACGGCCACGGCCCGGTCCAAGGCCGAGTCCCTCGTGACGTCAGATCACCGGGTCACCGGGTCACCGGGCCCCGCCGTGTCCGGTCACCAGCACCGAGCGCAGATGGGCACGCAGCGTCCTGCGCACACGTTCGGTGCCGAGTGACCCGTGCGGTGTCACCGCGTCGAGGATCAGACCGCCCAGCAGCGCGATGAGCCGCTCCGCCTCCTCGGCCGGCCCGGGCACGTCGAGAACGTCCAGGGCCCGCGTGATCACCTGCCGCATGTCGGCGGCCATCCGTTCGGTCACGGGGCGGAAGATCGGATTCACCCGTGCCGCGACGATGAACTCCACCAGCACGATCGACTCGACGCGCCGTTCGTCGTCGAGCGGCAGCAACTCCTCGACGAGGGCCTGCAACGCGTCCACGGCACACTCGCCGTCGAGTCCGACCAGGGTGTCGGTCGCACAGCGGGTGAGCCTCTTCCCCATACGGTCGCCGACTTCGGTCACGGCCGCGACGAGAAGATTGCGATGATCGTCGAAATAGTGTCGCACCGACCCGATGTTCAGCCCCGACTCGGCGGCTACCTTCCGCAGCGAAAGACCGGTTATTCCCTCAGCGACCAAGAGGCGGAAAGCCGCCTCGATAACATCCTTGCGACGCTGTTCGAGATCGATCCGAGCTGGCATTTCCCCAAAATATCACAGCCGTGACAACACCGAACGGCCTCGCCGTGCTCGCCCGTTCCGGGTCGGGGGAGGGCAGCGCTCAGCCGCGTCGGCGCACGACGCGCTTCTCGTCCCACACCGGATCGGGCGACTCGCGGACGGTACCGTCGGAGCCGAAGACCAGGAACCGGTCGAAGTCCCGGGCGAACCACCGGTCGTGCGTCACCGCGAGCACCGTGCCCTCGAAGCCGCGGAGCCCGTGCTGCAACGCCTCGGCGGAGACGAGGTCGAGGTTGTCGGTGGGTTCGTCCAGCAGGAGCAGCGTCGTACCGCCGAGTTCGAGCAGGAGGATCTGGAAGCGGGCCTGCTGCCCGCCGGACAGCGAGTCGAACTCCTGCTCCGCCGCACCCGCCAGCTCGTAACGCGCCAGCACCCGCGACGCCTCCTCGCGCGGCAGACCCTCCCGCCGCTCGTCCCCGCGGTGCAGGATGGACACGAGCGTGCGGCCGGCGAGATCGGGCCGCCCGTGGACCTGCGCGAACCAGCCGGGACGCACCCGCGCGCCCAGCCGCGCCACGCCCTGGTGCGACACGGGCTCGACCGGAAGGTCGCCCACCGGCTCGTGCTCGGGCTCGGGGGCGCTGCCGCCGGCGGCGAGCAGGCGCAGGAAGTGCGACTTGCCCGAACCGTTGGAACCGAGCACGGCGACCCGGTCGCCGAACCGGACCTCCAGGTCGAACGGCTTCATCAGCCCGGTCAGTTCCAGGCCGGCGCAGATCACGGCCCGCTTTCCCGTACGCCCTCCGCGCAGCCGCATCGCCAGATGCTGCTCGCGCGGGCGGGCGGGCGGCGGACCCGCGCTCTCGAACCGGTCGAGACGAGTCTGCGCGGAACGGTAACGCGAGGCCATGTCCGAGTTGTAGGAGGCCTTCTGCCGGTACATCTGCACGAGCGCCTTCAGCTTGGCGCGCTCCTCGTCCCAGCGGGTACGCATCTCGTCGAACCGCTCGAACCGGTCGGTCCGCGCCCGGTGGTAGCTGTCGAAACCGCCCGGGTGGACCCAGGCCGTGTTCCCCGCCGCGCCGAGCTCGACCGTGATGACGCTCTGCGCCGTGCGCGCCAGCAGCTCGCGGTCGTGACTGATGTACAGGACGGTCTTCGGGGTCTCCAGGAGACGGTCCTCCAGCCAGCGCTTGCCGGGAACGTCCAGGTAGTTGTCGGGCTCGTCGAGCATCAGCACCTGGTCGGGGCCGCGCAGCAGCGCCTCCAGGACGAGCCGCTTCTGCTCGCCGCCCGACAGCGAGTCCACCGCGCGCCGCCCGCACCGGTCGAAGGGGACGCCGAGCGCCTCGGTGGTGCACACGTCCCACAGCACTTCGGCCTCGTAGCCGCCGGCGTCGCCCCAGTCCGCCAGCGCGGCCGCGTAGGCCAACTGCGCCTTGGTGCCCCCGCTCGACTCCAGGGCCGCTTCCGCCGCGTCCACGACGGCGGCGGCCCGGCGGATCCGGGGATCCGCCACCGACAGCAGCAGGTCGCGCACCCGGTCGCCGTCACGGGCGATGAACTGCCGCATGACGCCCAGGCTTCCGCCCCGGCTCACCGCACCACTGTGCGCCGCGAGGTCCCCGGCGATGATCCGCAGCAACGTGGTCTTGCCTGACCCGTTGGCCCCGATCAGCGCGACCTTGGCCCCCTCCCCGACCCGGAACGCGATCTCGTCCAGCAACACCCTGCCGTCCGGCAGCCCGTAAGAAACAGAGTTGACATCGATATATCCCACAGCCGCGACATTATCACGACTGTGATAAACGAGACCCTGTAATTTCGTCCGCCACTGCGATCGCGGACGGAACGAACTCCCCGACGCTCTCCGCGACACCGTCGGTGAGACGCGAAGAGGGGCGACAGGCCCGAAGACCCGCCGCCTCTTCCTCCACGGACGGGTTACCGGATGACCGTGATCCGGTCCCTGCGCAGACACAGCCGCTGCGCCACCCGCCCCCTCACGACCTCGACGTCACCTGGTCCGACCCGACAGGGCCCCTGACCGACGCCGCCCCGAGCTGGCACGATCCAGCCATGGGAAACATCTACGACTACTACGCGGCCACCGACGACAGCCAAGCCCTCGCGCTCTTCGAAGACGGCTGCACGGACGACCCGTTCGGCATGCTCGGCCTCAAAGGGGCAGACCCCTACCTGCTTCTCGGAACCGTCGAAGCTCATCTGACAGGAGTATCCGAGGAGCAAGTGGAAGCTGACCCCCGCTTCTGCGAACTGCTCAACGACGCCGAGCACGAAGGGCCCTGGCTCGTCTCGCTCACGGACAGCCTCCGTGACGCCCTCGCGACGGCCACCCCGGAGCGCCTGCTGGAAACCGCCACCGCATGGACCCACACGGAGGACGGTGACGGAGAGGACCCGGCGCTCCTGGCCGACTTCCTGGAACGCCTCAGCGAACTCGCCCGCGATGCCCGGCCGCGACGGAGCCTGTACTGCGGCATGTCCCTTTAGGGAACTGCACATCGGGAACAGATCCGTCCGACCGGATCGCGCGCCGGTGCGAACCGGTGCGTGCCCACGTATCCCGACCGGATCGTGCGCCACCGCGACCTGGTGAAGCGCGACATCAACTACTCAAAGAAACAAGAGAAAGAACCCCACCCCACCCACCCCCGGCGACCACCTGACGCATCCCAGGGGCGCGTCACCCACACGGGTGAGGTTTACCAACTCAACTCGCTTTCGGGCGGGTTGTCCGGCATATGCTCACGCCAGCAACACCCCACCCGACATACGTCGGCCCCCGACCGGGACTGCAATCCCAACCGAGGGCCTGACCACCAAGGAAGAGAACAGCTTCCCGATGGATACCCAGCAGAATACTGCGCTCACGCGCGCCCTGGCAGAGATTCCCGGGCCCCTCCCGGCCCGAGGCGTGATCCACATCGCGATCCCGCACACCGACCGCTTCACCGTCGTCGGCAACCACCTCGCCCAGCACCCCGACCTCAGCTGCACCGCAGTCGGCATCGCCGTACGCATCCAGTCACTGCCCCAAGGGATCGAAGTCGGCATCAAGGCGCTCGCCGCCCGCTGCCGGGAAGGCGAGAAGCGCATCGCCGCCGCCCTGCGCGAACTGGAAGCCTTCGGCTACCTGCAACGCGTCCGCGACCGACTGCCCAGCGGGCGGGTCATCACCCGCACGGTCTTCTGCAACCAGCCGACAGCGCTGTTACGCCCGCGCCGCCCGGCAGCCCCGCAACACCCCGCCGCACCTGCCCCACGCCCGACACCGGCACCAGCACCAGCACCGGCCCAGGTGCCCACGTCCGCTCCCGCCCCGGCCCTCGCCTCGCCGCCCGAACCGCAGGTGTCCGAGCCCCCGCCCGTACCACCGCCGCCCCTCTTCGCAGCGCCCCCCGGCCCCCTTTTCGTACCGCTGGTCCCGCCCCCGACCGCACCCAAGCCGCCGCCTGCCCCCCTCCCCGAGCCGGACGAACTCACCCCGGAACTGGGCCGCGCGGCCACCGCGCTCCTCAGCGATCTACGCCGTCACGCACCTCAGTTCACGCTCTCCGAGACCGACGTCCGTCAACTGGTGCCCGGCGTCGCGGCCTGGCTCGAACGGGCGGCCCGCCCCGACGCCGTCCGCCGCATCCTCACCACCGACCTGCCCCACCCGCTCAGGCATCCCGCCAAACTTCTCAAACACCGGCTGACCGCCCTGCTGCCACCGCCACTGCCCGGCTCCCACGACCTGGTCTCCCCGGCGCGCCCCCGCATCACCGTCACGCCCTTCCAGACCTGCGACGACTGCGACCGCGCCTTCCGCTCCCCCACCCCCGGCCACTGCCGCGACTGCCGCGAACACCGCGACCACCACACGCACCGCGAACACCGAAGCGAGGACGCACGGGCCGCCGCCTGACCGGGAACACCTGGACCAGCAGGGGCCATCGAACCGGCATGCGCGCCCGGCGGCGTCCTACGAAGGCGTTTTCCCCGTCCAGTTCTGCTGCCGCACCCGACGCCTCATGTCCCGGGCGGACACGGTGACCGCGATCAGGACCGGGACCGCCGCGGCGATCCCGACCCAGAGAACGAGCGCGAGGTAGCCGTAGGCGGCGTTGCGCGTGTCCTGGTCCGCCCATACGAGGAAGACGATGCTCGTCACCAGCGCGAACGCCGTGAGGGCGGCGGCGACGACGGAGGCCCAGGTGAGAACGACCGTCCACCGCCGGTAGGAAGCGGTCACCTCACGGACCCGCGGTGGCGCGTACACCCCGTGCGGCGCAAGGGGCGGCGCAACGGGCGGCGGGCCCCAGCGCGGGGGAGGCTGCTGGTCGGACATGGAGCCCAGTTCTACTGGGCCCGGACCCGGAACACCACCCTCACGTCTTCAGGCCGTCCCACATGTCGGCGCTGAAGCTGCGCACCAGGGCGACCAGCGCCGCCCCGAGCCGCCAGTCCGTCTCCGGCGCGTGCAGATGAAGCTTGCTGCCTCGGGCCCTGAACTCCAGGGGCATGCTGCCGCCCGCACGCCATCGGATGCGCCGGGGGGCGCGCGCGGCCCCGCCCTCGTTGCCGGGGATGCCGTCGAGGACGGAGAAGATGACGACCACCACCATCAGAGGCAGACACAGCCACCACACGAACCACCACACGATCCGGCCCTTGTAGCCCACCGCCTCGGGGCCGCCGGCCGGGGCCACGGTCCAGCGCGTGCGAAGGCCCCTGCCTCGGAACGCCTTCTCGCGCACGATCGTGCCGAGGTGCTCGCCGTGCGCGCCGAGGACGTGGAAGGTGGCGACGCCACCGGCGGCGGACCGGGTCACCACCGTGGCCACCCGCTCCCGGCGGTCCTCGTCGGCCCAGAGCACGAAGGAGCGGGCGCCGCTCTTGCGGGCCGCGAGATAGGCGGGTACGCCGCCGGGCGGCAGCTCGCGCTCCGGGTACGCGACAGCGCGGGCCGGTCCCGGTCCTTCGGAGAAGTCGATCGCGTCCGCGACCGTGGTGGACGTGAGTTTTCGGCGCCTTCGCCGGACGCTGTTCATCCTCAGTACGTTGCTCACCCGGCGGGCTCCTCGGGAACGGGGTCGTGGTGTGTACGGCAACCGGATCCCCACCCTAGGGAAAAGAGGGAAGGGGCGGCAGGCCCGCCGGCCTGCCGCCCCTTCACCCACCAGGAGTTACTGAATGACCGTGATCCGGTCCGTCGCCGGCGGGGCCAGCGGGGCGGTGGCCGTGGAGTGGGTCGCCAGGTAGGCGTTGAACAGGTCCAGGTCGGAGGCGCCGACCAGCTTGTTCGTGCCCTGGCCGAGGGCCGCGAAGCCGTCGCCGCCGCCCGCGAGGAACTCGTTCATCGCGACGCGGTAGGTCCTGGCCGGGTCGATCGCCGCACCGTTCAGCTTGATGGTGCCGGCGACCACGCGGTCCGCGCCGCTCTTCGTCAGGTCGAGGGTGTAGGTGAGGCCCTCGGAGATCTGGAGGATCTTCGGGCTGGCCGCGTTGGAGCCGCTGACCTGCTGCTGGAGCGCGGTGACCAGCTGGGCGCCGGTCAGGTCGACGACGTTCATCATGTTGGTGAACGGCTGCACGGTGAACGCCTCGCCGTAGGTGACGACCCCGTCGCCCTCACCGCCCGACGCCTTGTGCACCAGGTCCGCGCGGATGCCGCCCGGGTTCATGAACGCCACCTCCGCGCCGCCCTTGTCGGCCGGGGCGAGGCCTTCGAGCTGGGCGTCGGCGATGACGTTGCCGAGCGGCTTCTCGGGGGCCGTGGAGCCGCGGCCGTTGATGTCGGCGCTGATCCAGCCCTGCGGCTTGCTCGCGATCGGGGCGGCGAGCTTGTTCCAGCGGTCGATCAGGCGCGTCATGTCGGTGGCCCTGGCCTGGTCGCGGGTCACGACGTGGTTCGCGGACTTCACCGACGTACGGACGATGTCCTTGGTGCGGCGGTCGTAGGTGAGCGTGGTGTCCGTGTACACCTTGCCGAACGACGAGGCCGAGGTGACCATGCGCGGCTGGCCCGAGGGGTCCGGGACGGTGCACACGTACGCCTGGTGGGTGTGGCCCGTGACCAGGGCGTCCACCTTCGGCGTGATGCCCTTCGCGATGTCGACGATCGGGCCGGAGATGCCGTCGCCCGCGCCGGGGCTGTCGCAGTCGTAGTTGTACGAGGTGGAGGCCGGGGCCCCGCCCTCGTGGATCAGCGCGACGATGGACTTGACGCCCTTGCGGTCCAGCTCGCGGGCGTACTTGTTGATCGTCTCGACCTCGTCGTGGAACTTGAGGCCCTTGACGCCGTTCGCGGTGACGATGTCCGGGGTGCCCTCCAGCGTCACACCGATGAAGCCGATCCTGACGCCGTTCTTCTTCCAGACGGTGTACGGCTTCAGAAGCGGCTTGCCGGTCTTCTCCTTGGTCACGTTGGCCGCGAGGTAGGGGAAGTCCGCTCCCTCGAACTTCTTGCCCTTCTCGTAGCAGCCCTCGACCGGGTGGCAGCCGCCGTTCTGGAGGCGGGCCAGCTCGGCCGCACCCTCGTCGAACTCGTGGTTGCCGACCGCCGTGACGTCCAGGTCGAGGCCGTTCAGCGCCTCGATCGTCGGCTCGTCATGGAAGAGGCCCGACAGCAGCGGGCTCGCGCCGACCATGTCGCCGCCGGCCGCCGTGACGGAGTACGGGTTGCCCTTGCGCGCGGTGCGCAGCGAGGTCGCCAGGTACTCGACGCCACCGGCCGGGATCGCCTTCACCGTGCCGTCGGGCTGCGTCTCGGAGACGTTGCCCGCCGAACCGGCCGGCGGCTCCAGGTTGCCGTGCAGGTCGTTGAACGACAGCAACTGCACGTCGACGGTACGGGGCTGGTGGCCGTGCCCGTGGCCGTGGCCCCGCTCCTGGGCGCCGGCCGGCATCGCGGCGACGAGGGCGCCCACGGTGGCCAGACCGGCCGTGGCGGCGAGCACCCGCCGTGTCGCACGGTTCTTCTGCGGAGTCGCTGGCATCGGTCCCCTTGTATGTCAGTGCTGTCGGTGGTGGCAGTCGTGTCTCTGGTGTCACGTCTGGGATCCTGCGTGCCGCAGCCTAGAGTCAACGCGCGTAGCGCAACAGGTGTTCGGGGTTACGGACTGGTTGCCATCCGGCCAAATGGCTCGTCAGGAACGTCCCCACACGCGCCCGGATCACCCGTATGGCTCACATATCCGGGCAGAAACGTCACGGCACGCATCACCACCGGAAACCTGTACGCCATGGAGAACGAACTCACGACCACGGCGAAGGTGCCGGCCCAACAGCGGCAACCGTCGGCAGAACACTCCGCCGGACTTCCCGACGGCTTCCTCGACATGGTCGACGACCTCAAGACGATCGTCCGCGGCTCCCATGTCCGTGCACAGCTCACGGTCAACACCGAGATGCTGCGGATGTACTGGGAGATCGGGCGGACCATCCTGGAGCGGCAACGTGGGGAGAAGTGGGGCACGAAGGTCATCGAGCGGATCGCCACGGAGCTGCGGACGGAGTTCCCGCAGCAGCGGGGATTCAGCCGGTCCAACCTTCACTCCATGCAGCAGATGGCCAGGATCTGGCCCGACTCAATTGTCCAACAGCCTGTTGGACAATTGCCCTGGGGCCACGTCGTCCTCATCATGGGCAAGTGCGCGACCCGCTTCGAGCGGGACTTCTACGCCCAGCACGCCGTCCACCACGGCTGGTCCCGTACGCATCTGGAGTCGGTGATCCACCGGCAGCTGCACCTCGCCGAAGGCGCCGCCGCGAACAACTTCGACGTCAGCCTGCCCGGGAAGTCCGACGCCGCACGGCAGATTCTCAAGGACCCCTACCGCCTCGACTTCACCGAACTCACGGGCCGGCCGACGGAGCGCGATCTGGAGGACGCGCTGGTCGACAACCTCGTGCGGTTCCTGACCGAACTGGGCGTCGGGTTCGCCTTCGTCGGGCGTCAGTACCCCATCGTGGTCGGCGACTCGGAGTACCGCATCGATCTTCTCTTCTACCACTGCAAGCTGCACTGTTACGTCGTGCTGGAGCTGAAGACCCGTAAGGCACGGGCCGAGCACTTCGGGCAGCTCGGGTTCTACGTCTCGGTGGTGGACGACCTGGTCAGGGACAAGGAGCGGGACGAGCCCACGCTCGGCATCCTGATCGCCGAGAGCCGGGACCGGGCCATGGTGGAGTACGCCCTGCGCGGGTACAACACGCCGCTGGCCGTCAGCACGTACGCAGGGCTTCCCGAAGGGGTGCGCGAGCTGCTGCCCAGTGCGGAGGACCTCTCCCGCATCGCGGACAACGTCCTCAACGCCACGCCTCCGTCCGAGGACGCCTGACCGCCCTCCGTCCAAGGCCGCACACCGACCCGGCTCCCTCACGGTCCGCGGCACCGCCACCCCACCACGCCCCCGCCGGGCACGCCCGTCGCCGTACGCTCGGAGGCATGACGACTGACGCACCCCTCCCCGCTCCCGGACGCGAGGTCCACACCCTCGACGCACTCGACTCCGCGCAGGCCGACGCCGTCCTCGCCCTGCTCGCCGAGGCAGCCAGGTCGGACGGCCGGCAGGCGGTCTCCGAGCAGGGCAGGCTACGGATCCGGGGCGGCCACCGCGACGGCGTACGGCACTTCCTCCTCACCGTCGACGGAGCGCTCGCCGGGTACGCCCAGCTGGAGGACACCGACCCGGTGGAGGCCCCGGCCGCCGAGCTGGTCGTCCACCCCGACCGGCGCGGCAGCGGGCACGGCCGGGCGCTGGGCGCGGCCCTCCTCGCCGCGACCGGCAAGCGGCTGCGGGTCTGGGCGCACGGCGGCAGCTCCGCCGCCCGCCACCTGGCCCAGGTCCTCGGCCTCTCCCTCTTCCGCGAGCTGCGCCAGCTCCGGCGGAGCCTGATCCCCCTCGACCTGGCGGAGCCGGTCCTGCCGGAGAGCGTCACCGTACGGACCTTCGAGCCGGGCCGTGACGACGCCGCCTGGCTCGCCGTGAACCGGGCCGCGTTCGCCCACCACCCCGAGCAGGGATCCCTGACCCAGCAGGACCTGGACGACCGCAAGGCCGAGCCCTGGTTCGACCCGAAGGGCTTCTTCCTGGCCGAGCGGGACGGGGAGCTCGTCGGCTTCCACTGGACGAAGGTCCACGCCGAGGAGCGGCTCGGCGAGGTGTACGTGGTCGGCGTCCTGCCCGAGGCCCAGGGCGGCGGCCTCGGCAAGGCGCTGACCTCGATCGGGCTTCACCACCTGGCCGCCGAGACGCTGCCCACCGCGATGCTCTACGTGGACGCGGACAACACGGCGGCCGTGACGGTGTACGAGCGCATGGGCTTCACCACGCACGAGGTGGATTTGATGTACCGCACGGAGTCCTGAACCCCCCGTCAGACATCCCCGGGGCGGCGTCACTTGACGCCGCCCCTTCTTTGCACCACCCTTTCACTACTCAATTAGTGAAAGGGTGGTGCAGCGCATGACAGCCGAATCCGCAGCGGTCGAGTTCCGCATCGACCGGCGCAGCGGCGTCGCCACCTATCTCCAGATCGTCCAGCAGACGAAGCAGGCCCTGCGCCTGGGTGTACTCGAACCGGGCGACCGGCTGCCGACCGCCCGCGAGGTCGTGGAAGCCACCGCGATCAACCCGAACACGGTCCTCAAGGCCTACCGCGAGCTGGAGCGCGAAGGCCTCGTCGAGGCCCGCCGCGGGCTCGGCACCTTCGTCCGCAGGACGCTCGGCACGCTGGGCGGCGCGGCCGAAGCGACCGCCGCCGACGCACCGCTGCGCACCGAACTCGCCGACTGGGCCCGCCGGGCCCGGGCGGCCGGCCTGGAGAAGGACGACGTCGGCGCGCTCTTCACCGCCGTACTGGACAGCACGTACAAGGGGGACGAGGAACGATGACCGGCGTCGCGATCGAGGCACACGGCCTCGGAAGGACCTACGGGCGCGGGGGCGGCCGCCACCGCGCCCTGCACGACTGCTCGTTCCGGCTGCCCGCCGGCCGCGTCTGCGCCCTCGTCGGGCCCAACGGCGCCGGCAAGTCGACCCTGTTGAACCTGGCGGCCGGGCTGGACCGCCCCAGCGCCGGGTCCCTCACCGTCCTCGGCTCCACCGTCCCCGGCGACGTACGCGACCGCGTCGCCTTCGTCTCCCAGGACAAGCCCCTGTACCCGCAGCTCACCGTCGCCGACACCCTGTGGGCCGGGGCCGAGCTGAACCCGGGGCGCTGGGACCGCGCCACCGCCGACCGGATCGCCGGACCGCTGCCGCGCAAGGCGCGTGTCCGCACCCTTTCCGGCGGGCAGCGCACCCGCCTGGCACTGGCCCTCGCACTCGGCAAGCGGCCCGAACTGATGCTGCTGGACGAGCCGATGGCCGACCTCGACCCCCTCGCCCGGCACGAGCTGATGGGCGTCCTGATGGCGGAGACCGCCGAGCACGGCACCAGCATCGTGATGTCCTCGCACATCCTCACCGAGCTGGAGGGCGCCTGCGACTACCTCCTGTTCGTCGACGGCGGGCGCGTCCGGCTCGGCGGCGAGGCCGAGGACATCGTCTCCGCCCACGCCCTCGTCACCGGCCGGACGCGGGACCTTTCCCCGCACACCGTCGTCGAATCCCGCACGACGGGACGTCAGCTCACCGCGCTCGTCAGGAAGGAGGGCCCCGTGGACACCACCGCCTGGGCCGTCACGGAACCGTCCCTGGAGGAGCTGCTGCTCGCCCACCTCCGCTCCCCGGACGCCCCGCCGCTGCTGACGCCGAGCGCCAGCGTCGTCGCGGGCGCGGCCGATGCGGAGGTGGCGGCCGCATGAGCACGCTGACGCCCCCGAAGCCCGACGCGGTCACGGCCGCGCCCGCCCGCGCCACCTTGCGGGGGCCCGTGCGGGTGGTGCTGCGGGTGCACCGCAAGGCCCTCTGGGCCGGGGCCGCCCTGTTGGTCATCGGCATCGTCATCGTCGTCGCGCTCCGCGTCTGGATGGCCTCCTCGAAGGAGCTGTGCGCGGACGGTGACATCACGCCGTGCGGCGGCCCCGTCTATCAGCCCAGCTACGCCCGTACGTCCACCGAGGTCTTCCTGTCCGACGGCGGCACGGTGCTGCTCCTGCTGGCGGGGCTCATCGGCGTCTTCGTCGCGGGCCCGCTGATCGCCCGCGAACTGGAGAGCGGCACCTTCCGGCTGGCCTGGGCGCAGTCGGTCTCCCCCGCACACTGGCTCGCCGCCCGGCTGGCCGTGCCCACCGCGCTGGCTGTCATCGGTCTGACGGCCCTGATCGCCGTCTACCGCTGGGGGCTGTGGGCGCTCCGGGGATACCCGTACTCGCACCTGACCAACTGGTACGGCCCCGGTATCTTCCCCGGAACCGGGCCCGCCGCCCTCGGCTTCGCGTTGCTGGCCGTCGCGGTCGGTGCGCTGTGCGCTGTCTTCGTTCGCCGCACCCTGCTGGCCATGTCCCTCACCGCCCTCGGCCTCGGCACGACGGCCGTCGCCCTGTCCACGTGGCGGCACCTGCTGTGGCCGACCGTCCTCCGGAAGAACGCCGATGCCGTCAGACTCAGCCCCTCCGACTGGGACATCGACATGGGCATGATCACAGCGTCGGGCCAGAGGCTGTACTGGGAGGACTGCAGCGACGCCGTCATGACGCAGAGCGTCGAGGCCTGCATGCGCGAGCGGGGCGCCGTCGCCCACTTCGCCGAGTACCACCCCGCCTCCCACTACTGGCCCCTCCAGCTCGTCGAGACCGGCATCCTGCTCGCCCTCGCCGCGCTCGCCGTGTTCGCCGCCTTCCGGGTCCTGCGCCGCCTGCACAACTGAGCGGACCAGCCCGGTACGGGCCGCCGTCCGGGCCCCACGAGAGGTGGGCCCGGACGGCGGGCACGTACGGCCGCCCCCGAGGAGGCCCAGCGTGCCGAACACGCACGCTCGCCCCGCTCGGCGCCCAGCGCGCCGAACACGTACGCCCACCCCCGAGAAAAGCCCAGCGCACCGAACACGTACAGTGACGACGAGGCCCACCCGCAGGCACACCGCTTCCTGTACGTCATGTCGCCGTTACCGGCCATTCAGACGCCCTTGCGACCCTCACGGGATGCAGCCAGCTGTGCCCGCCCCCCGCCGCAACGGGAGAGCCCGGGGAAACGCCACTCAGGGCTCCCCCGGCCGTGACCCGGGGTTTCCCGGGCCTTCCGCGATCTTTCCGGGCTCCGACGCGCCTGAGGAGCGCTCAGCGCGGAACAATAGGTCCATGAGCCAGCAGCCCAGGTCCGAGGTCCCGGTCCAGCCCGCCGCCCAGCCGTCCGTCGGCTCACTCGCCGCACACCGGCCACACGCCACCCCCGCCTCCAACGGGGTCGGCTTCTCCACCGCCGCCGATCTGGATCCCGATCTGGACGCCGACGCGGACGCCTACGAGCCCGACCGGGACGGCGACGAGCTGCCCCAGGGCCGCTTCCTGGACCGCGAACGCAGCTGGCTCGCGTTCAACGAACGGGTCCTGGAACTGGCCGAGGACCCGAACACGCCCATCCTGGAGCGGGCCAACTTCCTCGCCATCTTCGCGTCGAACCTGGACGAGTTCTTCATGGTCCGGGTGGCCGGCCTCAAGCGCCGCATCGCCACCGGCGTCGCCACCCGCTCCGCCTCCGGCCTCCAGCCCCGCGAGGTCCTGGACCTCATCTGGACCCGCTCGCGCGAACTCATGGCCCGGCACGCCGCCTGCTACCAGCAGGACATCGCCCCCGACCTGTCCGACGAGGGCATCCAGCTGATCCGCTGGCCGGACCTGACCGAGAAGGAGCAGGCCCGCCTGTTCACCTTCTTCCGGCAGCGCGTCTTCCCGGTCCTGACCCCGCTGGCCGTCGACCCCGCGCACCCCTTCCCGTACATCTCCGGGCTCTCCCTCAACCTCGCCGTCGTCGTCCGCAACCCGGTCAGCGGCCACCGCCACTTCGCCCGGGTCAAGGTCCCGCCGCTGCTGACCCGCTTCCTGGAGGCCTCGCCCCAGCGGTACGTCCCCATCGAGGACATCATCGCGGCGCACCTGGAGGAGCTGTTCCCGGGCATGGAGGTGCTGGCGCACCACATGTTCCGGGTCACCAGGAACGAGGACCTGGAGGTTGAGGAGGACGACGCGGAGAACCTTCTCCAGGCCCTGGAGAAGGAGCTCATGCGCCGCCGGTTCGGCCCGCCGGTGCGCCTGGAGGTCGAGGAGTCCATCGACCCGTACGTCCTGGACCTGCTGGTCCGCGAGCTGAAGGTGTCCGACGCGGAGGTCTACCCGCTGCCCGGACCGCTCGACCTGACCGGACTCTTCGCCATCGCCTCGCTGGACCGGCCGGAGCTGAAGTTCCCCAAGTTCATCGCGGGCACCCACCGGGACCTGGCCGAGGTGGAGTCCGCCTCCGCGCCCGACATATTCGCCGCCCTGCGCGAGCGCGACGTCCTGCTCCACCACCCGTACGACTCGTTCTCCACCTCCGTCCAGGCGTTCCTGGAACAGGCGGCGGGCGACCCGGACGTGCTGGCCATCAAGCAGACGCTGTACCGCACCTCCGGCGACTCCCCGATAGTGGACGCCCTCATCGACGCCGCCGAGTCCGGCAAGCAGGTCCTCGTCCTCGTCGAGATCAAGGCCCGCTTCGACGAGCAGGCCAACATCAAGTGGGCCCGCAAGCTGGAGGAGTCCGGCTGCCACGTCGTGTACGGACTCGTCGGGCTGAAGACCCACTGCAAGCTCTCTCTCGTCGTCCGCCAGGAGGGCGACACGCTGCGCCGCTACTCCCACGTCGGCACCGGCAACTACCACCCCAAGACGGCCCGGCTGTACGAGGACCTCGGCCTGCTCACAGCCGACCCGCAGGTCGGGGCGGACCTCTCCGACCTGTTCAACCGGCTCTCCGGCTACTCCCGCCGCGAGACCTACCGCCGTCTCCTGGTCGCCCCGAAGTCCCTGCGCGACGGGCTGATCGCCCGGATCAACAAGGAGATCGCCCACCACCGCGCGGGCCGCCCCGCCTACGTGCGGATCAAGGTCAACTCGATGGTCGACGAAGCGATCATCGACGCCTGCTACCGGGCCGCCCAGGCGGGCGTCCCCGTCGACATCTGGGTGCGCGGGATCTGCGCGATCCGCCCCGGCGTCGCCGGGCTCTCCGAGAACATCCGGGTCCGCTCCATACTCGGCCGCTTCCTCGAACACTCCCGGGTCTTCTCCTTCGGCAACGGCGGCGAGCCCGAGGTGTGGTTCGGCAGCGCCGACATGATGCACCGCAACCTCGACCGCCGGATCGAAGCCCTGGTCCGGGTCACCGACCCCGCCCACCGCGCCGCACTCAGCCGACTCCTGGAGACCGGTATGGCCGACACCACCGCCTCCTGGCACCTGGGCCCCGACGGGAACTGGACCCGGCACGCCACGGACGCGGACGGCCAGCCGCTGCGGCACGTCCAGGAAATGCTCATCGACGCCCGGAGGCGCAGGCGTGCGACGCCCTGACCAGCAGACGACGACCCGGCCGACGCCGGACGCGGCCCCCGGCACCCCACCGGACGCGCCGCCCGCCGACGCCACCGGACCGGGGGTACACCCCACGGAACCGCGGACACAGCGCCTCGCCGGCGCCACCGGACCGGGGGCACGGCAGCTCGCCGACACCACGGGGGCGGCTCGCCCCCCGGGCCTCGTCGGCTCCGGCCCCGCCGGCTCCCGCCTCACCGGGGAGCTGACCACGGAGGCGGTCCTCGCCCCCTACCTCCGGGGGCAGGCCGCCGAGTTCCTGCGGAGCCTGCGCCTGCACCACGAGCACAGCGCCCCCGCGGACTCCGGCGGCCACGACGCCGCGGCCGCCACCCGCGCACTGCGCCGCTCGGCCCGCCGGATCAGCGGCGCTCTGCACACCTTCCGGGCCGCGCTCGACCCGCTCTGGGCCGATCAGCTCCGCGCCGAACTGGTCTGGCTCTCCGGCCTCCTCGCCCGCGAACACGCCTACGCGGGCCGCCTCACCCGGCTCGTCGAGGCCCTGCACCAGCTCTCCGGCGCCGCTCTCCCCGCCGCCCGGGGCGTCCGGGCCGCCGGGGACGGCGCCGCCTCCGACGCCCAGGGCCGCGCCGCCCTCGGGGTGGGCGCCGCACGGGCGGGGGCGCTGCTGGAACGCCGCCTCACCCTCGCCCGGACCCGGTCCCACTCCGCGGCCCTCCAGGCGCTCGGCTCCTCCCGCTTCCACGCGGTCGCCGACGCCGTGGCGCTCCTGGCCTCCGACGTACCCCTGGCCCCGGGCCCCGCGGGCCGGACCGCCCAGGCCCTCCTGGAGCCCGCCGAACACGCCGAGCAACGCCTCCTCACCGCCGTGGCCTCCCTGCCGCCCGACGACACGGAGCCGTACAACGAGGCGCAGGACGCGGCGTGGCACCAGACCCGCCTGCTGCTGCGGCTGCACCGGTACGCCCACGAGGTCGTCCTCGGCGCCACCGACCCGGCCCTGACCGGCGCGGGCCACGCCCTCGACCTGCACCGGGACGCCGTGGAGGCGGCCGGGGCGGCGGCAGCGGCGGCCCGCACCCCCCGGATCGCCCCGGCCACGGCGTACGCGCTGGGCGTGCTCCACGCGGACCAGCGCCACGAGGTGGAGGCGGCACGGTCCGTCTTCCGGGAGACCTGGCCGTACGCAGCGGCCCTGAGCACCCCATGAGCGGCGACCCGGGAGCCACCGGGCGGCCCGTGAAGAACCGCACCGGCACCGTCCGGGCCGCGGGCTGCGTGCTCTGGCGCCGCGCCCCGGGCGGGGGCGGGGTCGAGGTCTGCCTGGTCCACCGGCCCCGCTACGACGACTGGTCCTTCCCCAAAGGGAAACTGAAGCGCGGCGAGGGCCCGCTGGCCGCCGCCGTACGGGAAGTGCTGGAGGAGACCGGCCACCACTGCGCCCCCGGGGACCGGCTGCCGACCTCCCGCTACCCGGTGGACGGCCGGCCCAAGGAGGTCGCCTACTGGGCGGCCGAGGCGACCGGCGGCTCCTTCACCGCCAACGACGAGGTGGACCGCATCCTGTGGCTGGCCCCCGACGCCGCCCGGGTCCGGCTCACCCAGCCCCGCGACGTCCGGCAGCTGACCGCCCTGCTGGACGTCCTCGCCGCGCCCTGATCAGCGTGCTGACCGGCCCTGATACGCGATCCGAGCTGCCCTGACCCAGCGTTCCGCACCGCGCCCCGGCCACCGTCCCGGACCGCCCTGATCAGCGTTCCGCGCCGCGCCCCCGCCACCGTCCCGGACCGGCCCGCACCCACCTGCCCGACACGGTTCACCTCCCGTTCACCCTCCCCCGTCGGCGGCTTCACCTGTTCTGCCTAATTTCGGACGTACACGGTGCGCGGCGGCAAGCCACAGCACCGCTCCTCATCGCACGCCGTCGTAGAACGAAACGACCACGGCGGCTCCTGGAAGGAACACCCGAAAGTGAAGCTTCAGCGCAAGAACCGGCTTCGTGCCACCGCGCTCGGTGCCCTCGCCGTCTCCGGCGCCCTGGTCCTCACGGCGTGCGGTTCGGACGACAACACCGGCGGCGGTACGGCCGGAACGGGTGAGAAGACGACCGCCGCGTCGGACGTCGACTGCGGCAAGGCCAAGGGCCAGCTGCGCGCCTCCGGCTCCAGCGCTCAGAAGAACGCCATGGACCTCTGGGTCAAGAACTACATGGCCGCCTGTGACGGTGTGCAGATCAACTACAACTCCTCCTCCTCCGGCGAGGGCATCGTCGCCTTCAACCAGGGCACCGTCGGCTTCGCCGGCTCCGACTCGGCGCTGAAGCCCGACGAGGTCGCCCAGTCGAAGAAGATGTGCAAGTCCGGCCAGGGCATCAACCTCCCGATGGTCGGCGGCCCGGTCGCGGTCGGCTTCCACCTGGAGGGCGTCGACAGCCTCGTCCTGGACGCCCCGACCCTCGCCAAGATCTTCGACAGCAAGATCAAGAAGTGGAACGACCCGGCGATCGCCAAGCTGAACGACGGCGTCGAGCTGCCGGACAAGGCGATCCAGGCCTTCCACCGCTCCGAGGACTCCGGCACCACGCAGAACCTCGGCAAGTACCTCGGCGCCGCCGCCCCGAGCGACTGGAAGTACGAGGCCGAGAAGAAGTGGCCGGCCCCCGGTGGCCAGGCCGCGTCCGGCTCCTCCGGCGTCGCCGCCCAGGTCAAGCAGGTCGACGGCGCGATCGGCTACTTCGAGCTCTCCTACGCCAAGTCCCAGGGCATCACCACGGTGGACATCGACACCGGCGGCGCCGCCCCGGTGAAGGCCACCTCGGAGAACGCCTCCAAGGCCATCGCCGCCGCCAAGGTCAAGGGCACCGGCAAGGACCTGGCACTCGACCTCGACTACACCACCAAGGCCGAGGGCGCCTACCCGCTGGTCCTGGTGACGTACGAGGTCGTCTGCGACACCGGCAACAACGCCGAGACCCTCGACACGCTCAAGTCCTTCCTCTCCTACACCGCCTCCGACGACGGCCAGAAGATCCTGACCGACGCCGGCTACGCCCCGATCCCGGCCGAGATCAACACCAAGGTCCGCGAGACCATCGGCTCCCTCTCGTAACACCCGGGCGGCCGGGCCCACCGGGCCCGCCCGCCCACCGGCGTAACCCGTCGACGACGCCCCGCGTCACCGACGTGACGCGCCACCGGCAGGCCGGCCCGGCGCACCCCTCCGGACCGGCCCGCCACCCGCCCCACTCTCCATCCGGTGCACCGCCGCCAGGGGAGCTCACCGCTCCCCCACACAGACCGGAAAGACCATGGCTTCCACCACACCGATAGACACCCCACCGGCGCCGCCGGCCCACCGGCCCAGCCCCCGGTCCACCGGGCGCATGGGCGACAAGATCTTCCTGGGTCTCTCCCGCGGCTCGGGCATCCTGCTGCTCGTGATCATGGCGTCGATCGCCGTGTTCCTCAGCTACCGCTCCGCCATCGCCCTCTCGGAGAACGAGGGCAACTTCCTCACCACCTTCGACTGGAACCCGGCCGGCGACCCGCCGGTCTTCGGCATCGCGGTCCTGCTCTTCGGCACCGTCGTCAGCTCGATCATCGCGATGGTCATCGCGGTTCCGATCGCTGTCGGCATCGCCCTGTTCATCTCGCACTACGCGCCGCGCAAGCTGGCCGCCCCCCTCGCCTACGTGATCGACCTGCTCGCCGCGGTGCCCAGCATCGTCTACGGCATCTGGGGCGCCCTGGTCCTCGTCCCGTATCTGGAGGGCCTGAACCTCTGGCTCGACCAGTTCTTCGGCTGGACGTACATCTTCGAGAAGACCGAGGTCGGCGTCGCCCGCTCGCTCTTCACCGTCGGCATCCTGCTCGCGATCATGATCCTGCCGATCGTGACCAGCGTCAGCCGCGAGGTGTTCCTCCAGGTCCCGAAGATGAACGAGGAAGCCGCGCTCGCCCTCGGCGCCACGCGCTGGGAGGTCATCCGCCTCTCCGTCCTGCCCTTCGGACGTTCCGGCGTGATCTCCGCCTCCATGCTGGGGCTGGGCCGCGCCCTCGGCGAGACGATGGCCGTCGCCACGGTCCTGTCGCCGAGCTTCATCATCTCCCTGCACGTGCTCAACCCGGGCGGCGGAACCTTCGCCCAGAACATCGCGGCGAAATTCGGAGAGGCCAACGAGGTCGGGCGCGACGCCCTGATCGCCTCCGGCCTCGTCCTGTTCGTCCTCACCCTGCTGGTCAACGGCGCGGCCCGGCTCATCATCGCCCGCCGCAAGGAGTACTCGGGGGCCAACGCATGAGCCACGCACCCACCGCCCCGCTGGACCGGAAGACGCCCCCCTCGGCGCCCCGGGAAACCAGCCTCTCCAGCCGGACGCTGCCCCGCTGGGCCCCCATCGGCTTCGCCGCGGTCGCCATCGCGCTCGGCGTCGGCACGGGACTGGCCGCCGGTCTGCACAGCCGCATCCAGTGGGGGCTGCTCTCGGCTCTCCTCTTCGTGGTCATCTCGTACGTCGCGACGACGGTCGTCGAGAACAAGCGGCAGGCCAAGGACCGCCTCGCCACCAGCATCGTCTGGGTCTGCTTCCTCATCGCCGTCGTCCCGCTCGTCTCCCTGATCTGGACGACCGTCAGTCGGGGCATGGAGCGTCTGGACCTCCACTTCCTCACCCACTCCATGAACGGCGTGCTCGGCGCCGAGCACACCGGGGGCGTCTACCACGCGCTGATCGGCACCCTGGAGCAGGTGGGAATCGCCACGGTGATCTCCGCGCCGATCGGTCTGCTGACCGCCGTCTACCTCGTGGAGTACGGCAAGGGCGCGCTCGCACGGGCCGTCACCTTCTTCGTGGACGTGATGACGGGCATCCCGTCCATCGTGGCCGGTCTCTTCATCCTGTCGATCATGCTGATCGTCGGCATCGAGTCGTCGGGCCTGATGGGCTCCCTGGCCCTGACCATCCTGATGGTGCCGGTCGTGGTCCGCTCCACCGAGGAGATGCTCAAGCTCGTCCCCAACGAGCTCCGCGAGGCCTCTCTCGCCCTCGGCATCCCGAAGTGGCGCACCATCCTGAAGGTGGTCCTGCCCACCGCGATCGGCGGCATCACCACCGGCGTCATGCTGGCCATCGCCCGCGTCGCCGGGGAGACCGCACCGATCATCCTGGTGGTCTTCGGCAGCCAGCAGATCAACGCGAACCCCTTCGAAGGCGACCAGTCCTCGCTGCCGTTCTACATCTACGAGCAGTACAAGGTCGGCGAGGTCGCGTCCTACGACCGCGCCTGGGCCGCCGCTCTGGTCCTGATCGCCTTCGTCATGATCCTCAATCTGGTGGCTCGCGGCATCGCCCGCTGGAAGGCCCCGAAGACCGGTCGCTGACGCGGCCAACAGCGACCCCGAAAGAAGCAGTGATTTCCATGGCCAAGCGCATCGACATCGGCGGCCTGAACGCCTACTACGGCAGCCACAAGGCCATCGAGGACATCTCGATGACCGTGGAGCCCCGCTCCGTGACCGCCTTCATCGGCCCGTCCGGCTGCGGCAAGTCCACCTTCCTGCGCACCCTGAACCGGATGCACGAGGTCACCCCCGGCGGCCGCGTCGAGGGCAAGGTGCTGCTGGACGACGAGGACCTGTACGGGCCCGGCGTCGACCCGGTCACCGTCCGCCGCACGATCGGCATGGTCTTCCAGCGCCCCAACCCCTTCCCCACCATGTCGATCTTCGACAACGTGGCGGCCGGCCTGCGGCTGAACGGCAGCTACCGCAAGAGCGAGCTCAACGACGTCGTGGAGAGGTCCCTGCGCGGCGCGAACCTCTGGAACGAGGTCAAGGACCGCCTCAACAAGCCCGGTTCCGGACTCTCCGGCGGCCAGCAGCAGCGCCTGTGCATCGCCCGCGCCATCGCGGTCGAGCCGCAGGTCCTGCTGATGGACGAGCCGTGCTCGGCGCTGGACCCGATCTCGACGCTCGCCATCGAGGACCTGATCGGCGAGCTGAAGGAGCGCTTCACGATCGTCATCGTGACGCACAACATGCAGCAGGCGGCCCGCGTCTCGGACCGCACCGCGTTCTTCAACCTCTCGGCGGTCGGCAAGCCCGGCCGGCTCATCGAGATCGACGAGACGGAGCGGATCTTCTCCAACCCGTCGGTCCAGGCCACGGAGGACTACATCTCCGGCCGCTTCGGCTGAGCCGTCCCGGGACGGCCCATCCCGGCCGTCCCGGCCACCCCGGGACGGCTGTCCCGGCCACCCCGGCCGGCCACGCCCCTCCGTCCCACCCCACAGACAGCCTTGCGGTGCTGCATGGCGGTGCCACCACAAGGCGAAAGGGTCCGCCCCCGTTCTCGTACGAGAACGGGGGCGGACCCACACGTGTAACCAACCCGGTCGGATCACCGCGCACCGGCGGCTCAGCCGAAGAGCAGGAGAACCGCTCCGTAGCTCAGCGCCGCGACGAGCGCCGCGGCCGGCATGGTGATGAACCAGCCCAGGATGATGTTCTTCGCGACGCCCCAGCGCACCGCGTTCACCCGCTTGGTGGCCCCGACGCCCATGATCGCGGAGGTGATGACGTGCGTCGTCGAGATCGGCGCGTGGAACAGGTACGCCGAACCGAACATGATCGAGGCGCCGGTCGTCTCCGCAGCGAAGCCCTGCGGCGGGTCCAGCTCGATGATCTTGCGGCCGAGGGTCCGCATGATGCGCCAGCCGCCCGCGTACGTGCCCAGCGAGAGCATCAGCGCACAGGCGATCTTGACCCAGACGGGGATCTCGTCGTTGGGGCCCTCGATGTCCGCGATGACCAGGGCCATCACGACGATGCCCATCGTCTTCTGCGCGTCCTGGAGGCCGTGGCCGAGCGCCATGCCCGCCGCCGAGACCGTCTGCGCGATCCGGAAGCCGCGCTTGGCCTTGTGCGGGTTGGCGTTCCGGAAGATCCACATGATGCCGACCATCACCAGATAGCCGACGATCAGGCCGACGAACGGCGAGATGAACATCGGGATGACGACCTTCTCCAGCACCCCGGACCAGATGACGTCCGTGCCGCCGGCCAGCGCCGCCCCGACCATGCCGCCGAACAGGGCGTGCGAGGACGAGGAAGGGAGGCCGTAGTACCAGGTGATGAGGTTCCAGATGATCGCGCCGACCAGCGCGGCGAACAGGATCCCCATCCCCTTCTGCCCCACGGGCGTCGCGATCAGGCCCTCGCTGACGGTCTTGGCGACCCCCTGGCCCAGGAAGGCGCCCGCGAGGTTCATCACCGCCGCCATCGCCAGAGCGGCACGCGGGGTCAGCGCCCGGGTGGAGACCGAGGTGGCGATGGCGTTCGCCGAGTCGTGGAAGCCGTTCGTATACGTGAAGCCGAGCGCGACACCGATGGTCACGATCAGCGCAAAGGTGTCCACGAGGTTCAGGACTCCTTGACCGCGATGGTCTCCACGGTGTTCGCGACGTGCTCGAACGCGTCAGCCGCCTCTTCCAGCACATCCACGATCTGCTTGAGCTTCAGCACCTCCATGGCGTCGTACTTGCCGTTGAAGAGCTGGGCCAGCAGCTTGCGGTGGACCTGATCGGCCTGGTTCTCCAGACGGTTGATCTCGATCCAGTACTCGGTGAGGTTGTCCATGGTCCGCAGCCCCGGCATGGCCTCGGCGGTCAGTTCCGCCGCCCGGGCCAGCACCTCGATCTGCTTCTCGACGCCCTTGGGGAGCTCCTGGACCTGGTAGAGGACGACCAGGTCGACGGCCTCCTCCATGAAGTCCATGATGTCGTCGAGCGAGGACGCCAGCTTGTAGATGTCCTCGCGGTCGAACGGCGTGATGAAGGAGGAGTTCAGCTGGTGGAAGATCGCGTGGGTGGCATCGTCCCCCGCGTGCTCCGCTGCCCGCATACGCTCCGCGATCTCGACTCGGGAGGCAGAATCCGCCCCGAGCAGTTCCATCAGGAGTTTCGAGCCCGTGACAATGTTGTCCGCGGACGCGGAGAACATGTCGTAGAAGCTCGTCTCCCTGGGGGTCAGACGAAAGCGCACGTGGGGTCCTCGGGGTGCTTTGGATTCGGTCAGGCTGATGCTAGGCGCATCATCCGGCCACGGCTAACCGGCGTTCTTCAGTGTCGCCCATCGGACACGGCGATCAGCACGGCCCCCCGGTCACGGTTCGGCAGGATTCGGTACCATATACCCGGCAGGGGTATCAATACGGCACGGCGCGGCACGGGCGGGGCAGGGCGGCGGAATCGTCCGGCACGGCCCCGCCGGCAACGGTGGGCCCGAGGGTTCGGCATTTCCACGTTCCGGCAGGGACACTTACCGGCAGGGACACTCAGAGGACAGCAACGGGAGGACGCAGATGACCACGACCGGGACCACAGGGACGGAATCTACGGGCGTGGCGGCCCCGGACGCGGGGGCGGCCGCCCCGGTGGAGATCGTCACCGACCACGACCGCGGCATTCACGGCTACCACCACCAGAAGGACGAGCACCTCAAACGGCTCCGCCGCATCGAGGGCCAGATCCGCGGCCTCCAGCGCATGGTCGACGAGGACGTCTACTGCATCGACATACTCACCCAGGTTTCGGCGTCCACCAAGGCGCTCCAGTCCTTCGCCCTCCAACTGCTGGAGGAGCACCTGCGCCACTGTGTCGCCGACGCGTCCGTCAAGGGCGGCGCGGAGGTCGACGCGAAGGTCGAGGAGGCCACGAAGGCCATCGCCCGCCTGCTCCGCACCTGAGGCGCGACCCCGTGCGCGGTGGCGGCGCGGAGGGAAGCGGGCGTCACCCCCGGCAAACGGCCTGCCGGGGGACCGTCGCCCAGGACTCCGCACCGCGTACGTCGAGCACTTCGTCGATCCGGTCGGGGCTGAGGCGTTCCTCGCCCGCCGCCGACGCGGCGATCATCAGCTCGCCGCACAGCTCGATCTCGGCGAGGGCCACACAGTCCTGAGCGTTCGGAGCGCTGAGCGTCACCACCTGCGTCACCTCTCTCTGCCGTCTCCCGGCCGTCACCGGCCCCTGGGGCACACCGGCTTCCCAGCCTAGAGAGCGCGATACGCACCGCGCATGGCACGGACGGACCATTTTGCGCCCCCTCCCAACCGGCCCCACCACCCGGCCCGTCCCGACCGCCACCACGCGACGCCGCCCCGTCCCGGCAGCCCCGGCCGTCAACACGCGACGCTGCCCCGTCCCGTCGCCCAGCCGTCCCGCCGTCCCGTCGTCCCGCCACCCTCACCCCTGCCGGATCTCGCCGGTGTAGATGGCGTCCTCGTCCGGCAGGTTCACCGTGACCGGCAGCCCGAACCCGTACAGCAGCAGCGTCGACACCACCGACACCTCCGGGCCCTCGGCGGAGAACGTGAACCGGTGCCGCACCTTCCGCAGCCGGCCGTCCTCGTCCAGGTAGGCGTCGAACGGGACGGCGTCCTTGCTGAACCCTTTCGCCGCCGCGCTCAGCGCCCCGCGCGACTGCGGCGACGCGGACCGCGCCGCCCGGCCCAGATCCGCGACCCCCCGGTAGTGATGCACCGTCACCCCGGCCAGCTCGGACTTGCCCGCATAGGTCACACCGGCCGCGCCGCGCAGCAGTTCGGCCGCCGCCATCGGGTCGGTGACCCCGCCGGTGAGGAGGTTGCCGTCCTTCAGCGTGGTCGTGTCGATCCTGACCCACTTGTCGTCGGGCACCCCGGCACCGCGGTTCTTCATGTACAGCGTCCCGGGGGCCAGCAGCTCGGTGATCGGCCGGTGTCCGTCCGTACCCACGGCTTCCTCGGGCAGCACCACCTTGAGCCGCCCCAACTGCCGGCGGAAGTCGTACGCGCCCTGCCCCCGGATCGTCACCCGCGTCCCGCCGGCCGCCGTCTCCATCGACGTACGGGTCTCCGCGCCGCCCGCCTCGACGAGGACGTCCGCCGCCTGCCCGAGCAGATCGAGCGGACGATCGGCGGCCACGGAGCGCCGCCCGGAACCGTCGCTCGCGCCGCTCCCCGCGTCTCCGCCGAAACACCCGGCGCTGACCGCGATCACTCCGGCCGCGGCGAGGGCGCGAACAGTACGGGCCCTGCCTCCGTCCCTGTACTGCTGCACCACCATCGCCTGCCAACCCCCAACGACTACCGCCCGGCCGAGCCCTCACCCGCCCCGCATAACGACCGCCGACGCCCCCCGTCACGCCCCCCGTCACGCGCCCCCGGCGCGTTGCGGCCCGGCGAGGGGAGCCTGCGCTCCGTCGCCGGGTGCGGTGCCCTGTGGGCAGAAGCCCGGATGCGCCCCCCGTCCGCCGACTGTGGCCAGTACCGTGGTCGGGTGCATGAGGATCTCCCCGCCCCGGCCCGCACCACCGTCCCCCGCACCCGCACCCGGACCGCCCCGGCTCCCTCGGCGGCCCCTGTCGTGGTCCTGGCACCCACCGCCCCGGGGCCCCCGTCCCACTCCGCCTCCGCTCCCCCGCCCGGCCCGCCGGCCGGGCACAGCGCCACGACGATCGAACGCGGCTCGTTCTGCCTGGCCCGCTGCTCCTGCGGCTGGTCGGGACCGGCACGCAGGTCCCGGGACCTGGCCCGTACCGACGCCGCGAAACACCTCGTCACCCCCTGACCCACCCGCTCGCCCGCGGGACCTGGTCGAAGCACGATCCCCCGGACGCTCAGAGGCGTCCGGGGGATCGGGAGACAAGGGCGGGGAGAGAAGGGAGACGGACGGCGGCAGGACCGAGGTGCTGACCGAGGTGGTGACCGCGATCGAAGGGGACTGACGGGCTGACCGGGCTGACGGAGACCGTCAGGCGGCCAGATCCTTCTCCCCCGCGTCGCCCCGTCCGGAACCGGGCCGCGGCTCGGGGATGCCCATCGCCTCACCGTGCTCGTCCGCGTACGCGACGGCCGCGCTCTTCGACCGGACGAACCAGCCCACCCGCGGCGAGCGGGCGATCGCCGCCATCAGCGGGGTCAGCAGCGCCATGGCGAGCGGGGCCAGCAGCAGGGCGACCGCCGTACCGAGGGCGAACCCGCCGATCACGTCGGTCGGGTAGTGGACGCCCATGTAGACCCGGCTGAAACCGGCGAAGAGCGCGAGGCCGATCGCGACGAAGCCGAACTTCCGGTTCGCCACGAAGATGCCGACGGCGATGCCCATGGCCAGGGTGGAGTGGTCACTGACGAACGAGAAGTCCGTCTTGCCGTGGATCAGGACCTCAAGGCCTTCGTGGTCGTTGAACGGGCGAGGCCGTTCGACGAAACCGCGGATCGGGACGTTGACGAGGATCGCGATGGCGGCGGCGAGCGGCGCCCAGACGATGGCGGCGGCAGCCGTCACCGAGTCCTCGGCCGTCCCGCGCTTGCGCATGCTCCACCAGCACCACAGGCCCACCAGCACCAGGCCGAACATGATCCCGTACTCGCCGACGAACTCCATGACCCGGTCGAACCAGGTCGGAGCGGCCTTCGCGAGGCCGTTGATGTCGTAGAGCAGACTGACGTCCGGGTTCGACCCGTCGAGTTCGAGTCCAGCCATCTGCTGCGGCCCCTTGCCTTGTCTGCTTCTTCTGCTGCGACGCGCGTCCTTGCACGCCGCCGTGGTCGAACCCCCGTGTCCGGTGCTGTCCGCTACCGCACTGCACAGCATCGCCGTACCGCGTCACCGCGACGCATGGTCAGTGCGCGTGCCGTTCCCGTCCCCTGTCCAGGGAACGGCCCGGCCGTCGTGTGCGTTCCGCTCTCCACCGAATGATCACCATGACGTTATCGAAGAGTGACTCGTCATCGCAGCTCAGGGCCCAGGCTTCACAGAGAGTTCCGGCCACGGCCGACTGCCCGTCAGCACCCCTGGCCGCTCCGGAAGCCCCGTACGGCACGCCCGTACGGGCGACGCCGGAAACCACCGGGAGCAGCCGGGAGCAGCCGGGAGGTGTGCGGGAGCCATCCGGGAGACATCCGTCACCCTGTGGGCAGATCCGTCGGAAGGGCGGCGGCGCCGTCCTTGGTGACCCGTGTCGCACCGAAGTAGTCCGGTGTATCGATCTTGTCGAATCGGATGACCGACCCGGTGAACGGCGCGTTGATCATATAGCCGCCCCCGACGTACATCCCGACGTGCCGGATCGCACGCGAGTTGGTGAGGTCGTCGGAGAAGAACACCAGATCCCCCGGGAGCAGCTCGTCCCGCGAGGGATGCGGGCCCGCGTTGTACTGGTCGTTGGCGACGCGCGGCAGCTCGATGCCGACGGTCCGGTACGCCGCCTGGGTCAGCCCCGAACAGTCGAACCGGCCCTGCTGCTCCGGCGTACCGTTGCCGCCCCACAGATACGGCGTGCCGAGCCGCTTCTGTGCGAAGTAGATGGCCCCGGCGGCCTGCCGGGAGGGCGCGACACGGCCGACGGGCCGGGCGAAGCTCTTCTCCAGCGAGCGGATGATCCTGACGTAGTTCTGCGTCTCCTTGTACGGCGGGACGCCGCCGTACTTGATCACCGCGTAGGCGCCGGCGTTGTACGCGGCGAGCATGTTGCTCGTCGGGTCGCCCGGCACCTTCTTCACGTACCCGGCGAGCTCGCAGTCGTACGAGGCGGCCGAGGGAATCGCGTCGGCGGGGTCCCACACGTCCCGCCTGCCGTCGCCGTTGCCGTCGATCCCGTGCGTGGCCCACGTACCGGGGATGAACTGGGCGATGCCCTGCGCGGCGGCGTGGCTCTGCGCCTGTGGGTTCCAGCCGCTCTCCTGGTACAACTGCGCGGCCAGCAGCGCCGGGTTGATGGCGGGGCAGAGGTTGCCCCACTTCTGCACCAGCGGCTGGAACCGCGCCGGGACCGCCCCCTTGGCCAGCGCGACGGCACCGCCGCCCCCCGACCCGGCGAGCCCGGCGGCGGCGGAGTACGTACCGACGACGAGCAGCGCCAGGAAGCACATGACCATGCCGACGCCGATGCCACCGAACACCCAGAATTTCCGCACCCCTCAACCATCCCCCATCGGGGCGCGCTTCAGAGCAGTTTTCGACGGTGTGTACGAGTCATCCGCGGCACACCACCGGCGCACCCGAAGCACACGGGGGCGCCGACGGCTCACCGGCACCAGGGGTGACGCGGCCTCAGCCGCCCGCACCCGACCAGAAGTCGGAGCGGACGTCGGGCCGGGGCAGCGGATAGACGTCCTCGTACGCCGGACCGTTCGGCTCGGCGGTGGGAGCGGCGACCTCGGACTCCTCCACGCACGGGCTGTCGGCCTCCAGGAAGGCCTGCCCCTTCCCCCGGAAGGAGACGCTGACACCGAACCCGCTCTTCGTGACCGCGTAGACCGCCGGGAACTTCTCGTCCTTGTTGACCGCCTTGATCCGGTAGTCGTTCTTCCGCCAGAACGTCTCCGCACGGTCCAGGAACGTCTGACGGCGTTCGGGGGAGACGACCGTCATGACGGCCCGCCGGCGGGTCACACCGCAGGCGCGGGTGGTGGTCGGCCCGTGCGCCCACCGCACATCGGGGTCGATGCCCTTCAGGACGGCGTCCAGCATCGCGTCGGACTGCTCGGCAGCCTCCTGCATGTCCATCCCGCGCTCCTTTCCGGTGCTCACGCCGCCGTCGCGCGCGCTTGTGTCCTCACTGCCGCACCCGGACAGCACCACCCCCAGGGCAAGGACGATCGCGCCGAGATGCAGAGCCCGCTTCGCTCGACTCACTTCGGTTCCTCCATCTTGAGCCGGTCGGCGTTGCCCGACACGATCAGGGCGATGCTGTCCGCGGACACGGCGTCGCGTTCCGGGCTGAAGTAGTTCGAGTGCGAGTCCAGACTGATACCGCTCCCGCTGACGAGCGGCGGACCGTCGGCCACCGGGAAGCGCCGCGCCCCGAACGCCTTGCTCGCCGGATCCTTCCCGAACCACAGGTCGTCGTCACCCGGATCGGCCAGATCGCCGCCCAGATAGGCCCCACCGGGGCCGCCCAGGGCCAGCCCGATGCCGCCCACCACCACCTGGGTCTTCGAGGGCAGCTTGGTCACCGGGTCGTTGGCGGCGGCGCCCACGAAGACGTGCTCGCTGCCGACGCCGAGGTCCACGGCGTGGTCGACGCCGACCCCCGGACTGCCGACCAGGATGATGTCGTCGACCCCGGGAATCCCGCCGGGCCCGGCCGCCGCGGCGCCCACGGTCCGGGACCCGTAGGAGTGCCCGATGGCCGTCATGTGCGGGTCCTTGCTCTGGTTGGTCACGGAGATCCCGCCCATGAAGTCGCGGTAGGCCGCCCCGCCTTTCTCCGCGCGCCCCGTGCCCATGACGGCGAAGTAGCCCGCCGCCCCGTCCTTGTCCGGCAGCTGTGGCGCGTCGTACCCGAGCCAGACGATGGACGCCGTGGAGTCGTCGTACCCCTGCGCCCCGATCGCGGTGTCCCGGGCCCGCCCGAGGTCGTTCTTGGCGAACTCCTCGTCGAGCGAGGTGTTGAGTCCCGGTACGTACGCCGACACGTTCTGGGAGGCGTCGGGATTGCCGAACGAGACGATGGCCCGCCCGTTGCCCTCGTCCCCGATCCCGATGAGGTACATGGGCGGCTTCCCGTCCTCCTGGAGCTGCCGCTCGATCTCCCGCAGCCCGGCCAGCTGGTCACGGGCCTTGTCGGTGTCGACGCCCTCCAGCTTGTCGATGAGCGCGGGAAGGTTCCTGCGGTTGGCGGCGTCGCGCGCGAGGACCGGGATGCCGTCGAGATTGCCGATCCGCTCCGGGACCAGCTCGACGTACCGATCGCGCTCCTCCGGCGAGAGCCCGTCCCACCAGGCCTTGTTCCCGGCGGGCGTGGCGTTCTGCGGCATCCGCCCGCTCAGGTGCGCGCGCTCGGCGTCCCGCACCTCGGCGTCGACCCGCGCCCCCGAGCCTGGTATCGCCAGCCCGGCGCCGGCGCCGCCGACCGCCTTGTTCCAGTCCCAGGCGGCGCCGACGTAGTCGCCCCGATCCCACTTCTCGCCCGCGCCCCGGGTGTCGCGCCCCCACTGGTCGACGATGCGCCGACCGCTCTCGCCCGGCCGCAGGACCGCGTCGACGACCCCTTGCACGTCGCCGCCCAGCCCGTCCCCGAGGAACCCGTCGAGGAACCCGCCGCCGTCGGGGCCCGCGGGTCTACCCGCGTCGACCGGCACGATGGCCTCGCTCGGGGGGAAGGCGCCGCCGCCCTGGTCGCCCCCTTCGGGACCTGACGTGTCACCGGAGCCAAGGGTGTCACCGGAGCCGCCGCCGCTCCCGGCGGTGCCGCCGCTGTCTCCGCCAGTACCACCAGTGCCACGAGCGCCGTCAGTGCCGCCCGTGCTTCCGGTGGTCGCGGTACCTCCGGTGTCACGGGTGCCACCGGAGGTACCCCCGGTACCGCCGGTAAGACTGGACTCGTCACCACCACCACCGCCGCCGTCGGCTCCAGCACCGCCGTCCGTACCGGCACCCGGAGGAGCACCCTCGGGACCGCCGCTGTCGCCGCTCCCGCTGCCGTCGGCGCTACCTCCGCCGGCCACGACGTCATGCCCCGGGGCCGGGCACGAGCCACCGGTGAGCTCGCAGATCGCGCTACGGATCTCCGCGGTGAGCTGCCTGCCGGTTCCGGTGGCCGTCAGCCCGCCGACGAGCGCGACGACGACGAGGACGAGGCCCAGATACTCCAGCGCGGTCTGCCCGGCGTCGCGGCGGAGCTTCATCATCCGGGCGAAGCTGAACAGCCGTTGCTCGGCCCGCTGCTCCGGACCGCTCCGGAACCATCGACGGCTCCCCGGCCGGCACAGCAGCACGATGGCGGCCGTCGGTATCACCAGCCGGGCGACACCCCCCGCCCCGGCCCCGCCACTCAGCTCCGCGAGGGCGCCGAGGACGATCCACGCCTGAACGGCGAGAAGCCCGTACCAGACCCGAACCCCGCCCTTGCGGACGTACAGCGACAGCACGAAGGCGCCGATGCCGGGTAACGACGCGTAGAGCAACAGCCCGAGGAGGTACCCGTCCACCGCGTCCACCGAGGACGCCGTCGACAGGGCCTTGACCGCGCCGACCAGGGTGGCCACGAAGAGAACGTGAAGCAGGATCAGCACCGCCTGCAACGACCGGGGCATCAACCGCCCCGAATCCGCGACGGCAGCGCTTACATCGACGCCAACAGGGACCGCGCTTCTTCGTATGCCGGACAAGAGCAGTCCCCTACCTCGTGAGTGGGCGGAACGGGCGACAGATCAGTCACTCCGCGTATGCGACCACACGGGCAGGGGGCACGACATGGGCCCCAGGACCCAATACAGGGCTCAAAGCCCGCACTCACCGGCCCAGTTGGGCCAACTTGCCCCGATCCGCCGCCGCGTCGGCCGCGGCACCCTTTGACGAAGCATCGAACAGGCAGCCGACCGGCGCACCGACGGCTCTCGAACGGCGCATACGAACACGCCGTGCCCCGCGAACGCTGCAACCGCGTCAGGAACCCATGGCCATCATCGTTGCTCCTGGTCACACCCCGTGATACACAGAGTAACCAGGTGTATACGTGAAGAGCCGGACGAGCCGCAGGTCAGGGCGACCACCCCGGTCAAACGTGCGAGATCCGGGTAAAGAGACCCGGGAAGGCGTCGTGCGAGCGCGGTTTCATCAGCGAAGATAGAAGGCGACCCGTGCCGAACGGCACGGGCAGCGAACTACCCAACAGGGGCGGTGACTTACATGATCCTGGCAGCAGAGAAGGGCGACATCACCACCATCATCGGCGGAATCGCTCCGGACTGGGGGCCGTTCGGGACGCTGGGCAACGAGGCGCGCATCATGATCGAGGTGGTGATGGCCATTGCCATTCTGCTCTGCCTCGGCATCGCGATCTGGGGCGCGGCGAAGCAGCGCATCGGGGCGACGGCACTCCGCGACACGTTCAGCGCGGAGCAGGGCAAGGGCCTGATCGTGGCAGGACTGACAGGGGTCTTCATCATCGGTTCCCTGGGCACCCTGTTCACCATCGTCTATGGAATGGCCGTCTGACCCTCCGCCGGCCAGCTCCGCCGGGCCGCCCCAGCCCGCTCCCCACCATCCGCCCGTCGTGCCCACCGGCTGAGGTCGCGTTTCCCTGATGTCGAGTCACCACACCGCGCTCAAGCGGCAACCAGCACAGCTACCGTCGTCCTGCGCGGATCCGCACACGACCGAGGGAGCGAACGCGGCATGAGTCCCGGTGACGAGCACGACTACCGCGGCAAGGACCAGGGGGGGCGCCCGGACGACCCGTACAGCACCCTCGGCGGCACGCGTCAGACCCGCACCCGTCTCCCCGACGGCGACGCCGGGCTTCCTCACGCGCGCCGCCCGGTCCGCAACTCCCGCTCCCTCGTGACGATCACCGGTGTCGTGGTCCTCCTCATCGCTGCCATCGCCTTCGCCAACCGCGGCGGTGGCAGCGACAAGGACGCCGCCCCGGACGCCAAGAAGCCCGGGGCCGCGGGAAGCACCCCCACCGCGGCCACCGGCACGAAGCCCGTCGAGGGCAAGAACGGCACGATCGCCTCCGGCTTCGCCCGCGACGAACAGGGGGCGCAGAGCGCCGCGGCGAACTACGCGGTGGCGCTGGGGTCCGCGGAGATGTTCACGAAGGGGAGCCGCCACCAGATCCTCGACACCGTCTACTCGCCCGCGGCGGCGGAGAAACTCAGAGCACCTCAGGACCTGGCCTACTCAGCCGAGTTCCTCGCGCGCCTCGGTCTCGACCCCGACGGCAATGCCCCGCAGGGCAGCACCTTCATCTCGAGAACGGTTCCCGTGGGCACGAAGGTGCTCGCGTTCGACGACGACACCGCAAAGGTAGCTGTCTGGTACACGGGGCTCATCGGCATGTCCGGTCAGGACTCCACCAAGCCCGTCAGCACCACCTGGAAGACGTGGACGGCTCAGTTGTCGTGGTTGGACGGTGACTGGAAGGTGACGGGAGCGTCCGAGAGCGACGGCCCGGCGCCGGTTCCCGGTGATGTCGCGGCTTCCCGGTCGGACGCGATCAGCAAGGCCGTCGAGGAGTACGGAGGCTTCACTTATGCCAGGTAGCCCCAAGCGCCGTGGTCCCCAGCGCCGTGGTCCCCAGCACCGCTTCCGTTCGGTGGCCACCACGCTGATCGGACTGCAAGCCGTCGCGCTGACGTTCGCCGGACGCGCGGCCGCGGAGCCGACCCCCACCCCGACGCCTTCACCGAGCCCCAGCAACGACTGCAGCCTGCTGTTCGGCGAGGTGAAGAAGTTCTGCGAGGAAGGCGACGGCGACAGCGCTCCCAGCAGCGTCCCGGGGTCTCCCGACCCGACGGAGTCCCTCGACCCCCTCTCCTCCCTGGCCCGAGGCTGCGCCGACGCCGCCTCCTGGATCGTCGGCAAGCTCAGCGAGGCCGTCGAGTCCACGGCCAACGTCGACTTCACCAACCCCAAGTTCCTCCAGCAGTACGCCGTCATCTTCGCGGCCTCCACCATCCTCACCCTCGTCCTCTGGCTCCTCGCCGTGGCCAAGCGGGCCATCCGCGGCGTCCCCCTCACCACCGCGATCTCCGAGGCCGTCGGCTTCCTCTGGCTCACCGTCCTCGCCTCGGCCTTCACCCCGCTGATCCTCTACACGATCGTCTCCGCCACCGACGGCGTCACCGAGGTCATCTCCTCCGCCACCGGCGGCCAGACCGACGTCTTCTTCGGCTCGTTCGCCGAAGCCCTCAAGAAGGGCGAGGACATCGGCGGCGGACCGATCATGCTGATCGTCGTCTCGCTCGTCTCGATCCTCGCCGCCGGCATCCTGTGGCTGGAACTCGTCATCCGCGCCGCCCTGCTCTACGTCGGCGCGCTCCTCGGGATCGTCGTCTACGCCGGTCTCGTCGACAAGAACATGTGGGGCCACGTCCGCCGCTGGGCCGGCATCATGATCGCGGTGATCATGGTCAAACCGGTCATCGTCATCGTCCTCGGCCTCGCCGGAGCACTCTCCACGGGCGACGGCCCCGACGCCTTCTCCGCCGTCGTCTCCGGCCTCTCCATCATCCTGCTGGCCATCTTCGCCTCCGCCATGATCTACCGATTCGTCCCCGGCTTCGGCGACGAGATCCAGGGCGCCCGCACCAACCGCAAGCAGGCCACCGACGGCTCCCAGGCCGCCGCCATGATCAGCTCCCCGGCCGCCCTCGTCTCCCAGGGCATCAAGACCCACAGCGGCCGCAACGACCAGAACAGCGGCGGAGGCGGAGGCGCCCGCCCCGCCAACCCGGCCAGCGGCGGCGTCGCCGCCCACAGCTCCCGCACCACCGGCGGAGGCGGCGCCGCCCCCTCGCCCCGCAGCGGGTCCGCACCCACCTCCGGAACCCCTCACAGCAGCCGCTCCTCCCGAGGCGGAGGCGGCTTCGGCACCACAGGTAACTCGAACACAGGAGGTGGAGGGCGTTGACCACCCAGTCCCACACGATGACGCCCCGCCGCACGTATCTCATCGGCCGCGCCCGGCCGAACGCGATCGTCGGCAAGAACCGCGAGACCGGCGAGATCGCCCTCATCATCGCCGGCGCGTTCCTCGGCATGATGAGCGGACTCCTCGTCCCCGTCCTCTCCCTCCGCATCGTCTGCCTCGTCGGCTTCCCGATGCTGGCCCTCGCCATCGTGTACGTCCCGTACAAGGGCCGCACCTTCTACAAATGGTTCGAGATCAACCGCAGCTTCAAACGCTCCCTGCGCCGCGGCACCGCCTACCGCTCCACCGCCATGGAAGCGGGCGTCAGCTCCGACGGCCGTGAGGTCGAGATCGGACCGCCCCCCGGCATCGGCCGGATCAGCTGGCTCGCCGCCCCCTTCGGCCCCGACGAGATCGCCGTGCTCCTCCACGCCGACCGCCGCACCGTGACCGCCGCCATCGAGATCGAGGGCCCCGGCGTCGGCCTCCGTGACAGCGAGGACCAGGAAGCCCTCGTCGACCGCTTCGGCACCCTCCTCAAGCACGTGGCCAACGGCGACGGCTTCGTCACCCGCCTCCAGATGCTCGCCCGCACCCTCCCCGCCGACCCCGACGCCCACGCCAAGGACGTCGCCCAGCGCGGCGACAAGGCGTCCCCGGGCTGGCTCCAGGAGTCCTACGACCAGCTCCAGTCCATGGTCTCCACCTCCAGCGAGCAGCACCGCGCCTACCTCGTCGCCTGTATGCACTACAGCCGCGAACTGGCCGCCGAGGCCAACGCCATGGCCCGCGCCGCCCGCCCCCACGGCGGCCGCAAGCTCGACCGCGACGCCGGCCTCGCCGTCGTCATGGCCCGCGAGCTCACCGACATCTGCGCCCGCCTCGCCGAGGCCGACATCCGGGTACGCCAGCCGCTCGGCCAGAGCCGCCTGGCCTCCCTCGTGCACTCCATGTACGACCCCGACCACCCCATCGACCACATCCAGGCCATGACCAAGCGCAACGCCTGGCCCGCCGAACTGGACGCGGTCGAGCCGACGTTCCTCCAGGCCAAGACCCGCGAGTCCACCACCCGCGCCCCCTGGTGCCACGCCACGGCCTGGGTGAAGGAATGGCCGATGACCCCCGTCGGCGTCAACTTCCTCGCCCCGCTCCTCGTCCACACCCCCGACGTCATCCGTACGGTCGCCGTCTGCATGGACCTCGAACCCACCGAGGTGGCCATCGAACGCATGCTGACCGAGAAGACCAACGACGACGCCGAGGCCAGCCGCCAGGCCAAGATGAACCGCACCGTCGACCCCCGCGACATCGCCGCCCACGGCCGGCTCGACCAGCGGGGTGAAGATCTCGCCAGCGGTGCGGCCGGAGTGAACCTGGTGGGGTACATCACGGTGTCGTCCCGCTCACCCGAGGCCCTCGCCCGCGACAAGCGCACCATCCGCGCCTCGGCGGGCAAGTCGTATCTCAAGCTGGAGTGGTGCGACCGCGAGCACCACCGGGCCTTCGTGAACACCCTCCCGTTCGCCACCGGCATCCGCCGCTGACGCGGCCACCCCCAGAGCACACCGAACCGAACCGCGACAAGAGAGGGCACCCCCACCATGCGAGACCCCCTGTCCGCATTGTCGGATGCCTTCACCTCCTTCCTCTTCGGCAAGGTGGAGACGACCCGCCTCCCCGTCCGTACGTCGACGGGCCAGGCCCAGGCCGTCTACCTCCCCACCGCCGCCCCCGGCCTCGGCGACTCCGGCGTGATCATCGGCCGCGAGGTCTACAGCGGCAAGGGCTACATCTACGACCCCTTCCAGCTGTACGGGCAACAGCTCCCCGCCCCCCACTGGCTCGTCCTCGGCGAGTCCGGCAACGGCAAGTCGGCGCTGGAGAAGACCTACGTCCTGCGCCAGCTCCGCTTCCGTGACCGCCAGGTCGTCGTCCTCGACGCCCAGGGCGAGGACGGCGTCGGCGAATGGAACCTCATCGCCCAGGAGCTGGGCATAACCCCCATCCGCCTGGACCCCACCGCAGCCCTCAACGGCGGCATCCGGCTCAACCCCCTCGACCCCTCCATCACCACCACCGGCCAGCTCGCCCTGCTCCGTACGATCATCGAAGTAGCGATGGGCCACGGCCTCGACGAGCGTTCCGGCTTCGCCCTGAAGGTCGCCCACGCCTACGTCACCGCGACCAACACCGACCGCCAGCCCGTCCTGATGGACATCGTGGAGCAGCTGCGCCACCCGGAACCCGAGTCCGCCGAGGCGATGAACGTCGACATAGACGATGTACGGGCCTGGGGCCTGGACGTCGCCCTCGTCCTGGACCGCCTGGTCGACGGTGACCTGCGCGGCATGTTCGACGGCCCCACGAGCGTCGGCATCGACCTCGACGCGCCCCTCATCGTCTTCGACCTCTCGCACATCGACCGCAACTCGATCGCGATGCCGATCCTGATGGCGATCGTCGGCGTCTGGCTGGAGCACACCTGGATCAGGCCCGACCGGAAGAAGCGCATCTTCCTGGTCGAGGAGGCGTGGCACATCATCAACTCCCCCTTCGTCGCGCAGCTCTTCCAGCGCCTCCTGAAGTTCGGACGCCGCCTGGGCCTCTCCTTCGTCGCCGTCGTCCACCACCTCAGCGACGTGGTGGACGGAGCCGCGGCGAAGGAAGCGGCGGCCATCCTCAAGATGGCCTCCACCCGCACGATCTACGCCCAGAAATCGGATGAGGCCCGAGCGACCGGCCGGGTCATCGGCCTGCCCCGCTGGGCCGTCGAGATCATCCCGACCCTCACCCCCGGCATCGCCGTCTGGGACGTCAACGGCAACGTCCAGGTCGTCAAACACCTGATCACCGAAGCCGAACGCCCCCTGGTCTTCACCGACCGCGCCATGACCGAGGGATCGACGGACGACCTGCTTCCCGAGGACATCCGCGCCGCCGAGCTGGAGGCGGAACAACGGGCGGCCCGCATCGAGCACCAAGCACGGATGAACGAGTCGTCAGAGTCAACGGTGGCATGACATGGCACGTCAGCCGGCACGCGGCCGTGGCCCGGCCCATCACGACGGACACGACCGGCCCCAGGGCGGCGGCATCCCGGACGGCCTGCTGATCGGCCTCCTGGGCCTCCTCTTCGCCGCCACCCTGGTCGGCTGGACGGCCACCGGCCTCGCCGGGCTCTTCGCCCACGGGGCCTGGCCGGACGGCGTGACGTTCACCCGGTCCCCGCTCGCCCTGCGCGAACTGGCCACCGCCCCCCAGGACCTCGCCGCGGCCTGGCCGGGGACACCCCCGGCCCAGCTCTCCGGGTACGGCCTGTTCTGGGGCCTGTTCATCGGCGAACTGATGGTGCTGGTGGTCCTCGTGGTGTTCACGCTAGGAGTCGTGGCCCGTGGTCGTGCCGTACGGGAACGGCACCGCGAGGAACGAGCCCTCGGCACGCAGGAGAAGCAGCCCCCCGCACAGAACCCACCCCCGACCCAGCCCCAGACACCGGCACCAGCACCAGCACCAGCGATGACGCACACTCACCCCGGCGCCGGCGCCGCGAGCACACCCGCGGCCACAGAGACGCCCACTCCCTCCGAGGCCCCCAGCGGACCTCTGAACTCCCCCGGGCCCCCCGGGACCTCCGAGGAGCCCCCCGGAATCGCCCCCTCCGACGCCCCTCCCACCCACCACCACCCCCACGCCCTCTCCCTCCCGTCCCCCCGCACCCCCCTCCTCGTCTACGCTCCCGCCCCGGCCCGGCGCCCCACCGTCGTCCGGGCCGTACACGACGCCGAGGGCCCCGCCCTCGTGGTCACCTCGGACCCCACCGTCTGGGCCGAGACGAAAGACGCCCGCGCCAAGCTCGGCCCGGTCCTCGTCTACGACCCGGGCCACCTCTGCGACACCCCCGCCCGCCTCCACTGGTCGCCCACCACGGGCTGCGAGCTCCCCGACGTCGCCGCCGCACGCGCCGCCGCCCTGCTCGCCCCGGTACGCCCGCAGGCCCGGATCGACGCGGCGGTGGCCGACACCGCGCAGACGCTCCTCCAGTGCTGGCTGCACGCCGCCGCGGTGGACGGCCGCCCCTTCCGCCAGGTCCTCCGCTGGGCCTCCGGCTCCGGCGCCCACGAACCGGTACGCCTCCTCCGTACGCACTCCAAGGCCGCGTCCGGACTCGCCGGGCTGCTGGAGTCCGCCCTCACCGCCTATCCCGAACGCCGCGAAGTGGCCCAGGAACTGACGGTACGGGCGTTCGCCGCACTGTCCACGGTGCACATCCGCGAGGCCTGCACGGCGAACCGAGCGGATTCCCTCGCGCTGGAATCTTTTGCGGACGAAGGGGGAACGCTCTATCTGGTGGGCGAATCCATCGAGGATCCCCGCTCCCGCCCCGGCGCGATGCCCCTCCTCACCGCGCTGGCCGCAGACGTGGTCGAGCACGGCCGCCGCATGGCCGCACGGTCAACCGACGGTCGGCTCGACCCACCAATGACGCTCGTCCTCGACGACATCGCGGCCGTGGCGCCCCTGCCCCAGCTCCCGGAGCTGCTCGCGACCGGCCAGAACCGGGGCATGCCCGCCCTCGTGCTGCTCCGCTCCCGCGAACAGGGACGGGCCCGCTGGCAGGACCGCCTGCACGCCCCCGCCCCGGGCACCGTCTAGACGAAAGCCGTACGCGGCCGGACGAAAGCCGGACGGAGGACAGCGGAGCCCCGGCCGGACGAAAGGCCCCGGAGCGCCGCTACCCCAGGCGCCCGAGGACGTACTCCAGCTCCAGCTCGCCCCGGCCGCCCGGGGCCGGAATCCGCTGCCCGGAGGGGACGAATCCGAACCGCCGGTAGAACGCGGCGGCCCGCGGGTTCTTCTCGTGCACATAGAGGCGCACCCGCTCCAGCCGCGGCGAGGACAACGACCAGGCCCACGCGACGGCCTCCCGGAACAGCGCGTCCGTCACCCCGGCCCCCCGCACCTCGGGCCGGACGAACACCCCGACCAGGTGCGCCTGGTCCACCTCAGCGGCCTCCCCGAAGCGCACATCGTCCTCCGGGCTCTCGACGAGCACGGTGACCGTACCCACCCACACCCCCTCGGGCGACTCCGCGACGAACTGCCGGACACGATCGCCCCCGCCCTCGGCAGCGGCCGCGGCGCGCTCCTGCCAGAAGGCGTCCGGTTTCGCCACGGACTCCTCGTACGACTCCAGGAACGCCACCGGGGCCACCGGGTCCTTCAGAGCCTCCAGCCGCAACTGTCTGACCTGCGGCCATTCATCGGCCCGCACCGCACGCATCACATAATCCATCCCCCGATCCTCACCCCAGCCCGCCCGACGTTCAACCGACTAACCCCACCGTCACCACCGGGAACGCGACCGCCCCAGCCTCGCCCCCCACACACACCCGTCGTACCCCGGTACTACGGGCCGCGCCCACGTCCAACCCCCGGTCGGACGACCGTGCCGCGCCGTCTCCGTAGCGTCGACCGCATGATCAAGGCACACGGACTCACCAAGCGGTACGGCGACAGAACCGTCGTCCAGGACCTCGACTTCACCGTCCGCCCCGGCACGGTCACCGGCTTCCTCGGCCCCAACGGCGCCGGGAAATCCACGACGATGCGCATGCTCCTGGGCCTCGACGCCCCCACGCACGGCCACTCCACCGTCAACGGCCGCTCCTACGCCACCCACCCGGCACCCCTCACCCAGGTCGGCGCGCTGCTGGAGGCCCGGTCCGTCCACCCGGGCCGGTCCGCCCTCAACCACCTGATGGCCCTCGCCCACACCCACGGGATCCCGCGCCGCCGGGTCGAGGAGGTCATCGACCTCGCCGGGCTGACCGACGCCGCCCACCGGAGAGTCAAGGGCTTCTCCCTCGGCATGGGCCAGCGGCTCGGCATCGCCGCCGCACTCCTCGGCGACCCCGCCACCGTCATCCTGGACGAACCGGTCAACGGACTGGACCCCGAAGGCGTCCTGTGGATCCGCACCCTCCTCACCTCCCTCGCCGCCGAAGGCCGTACGGTCCTCGTCTCCTCCCACCTGATGAGCGAGATGGCCCTCACCGCCGACCACCTGATCGTCATCGGCCGTGGCAGGCTCCTCGCCGACACCACGGTGGCCGAGCTGATCCGCTCGGCGGGCGGGGCGTCCGTCAAGGTCGTCACCCCGCAGCCGGACGACCTGAGCGCCCACCTGACGGGTCCGGGCGTGACCATCACCGCCACCCCTGCCACCCCTGCCGCCACCACCGACGCCCCGGGCCACGAACTCCGGATCCGAGGAGCGGACGCCGCGCACATCGGAGGCGTGGCCGCCGCACACGCGATCACGCTGTACGAACTCACGCCGCAGACCGTGTCGCTGGAGCAGGCGTTCATGGACCTCACCCAGGAATCGGTGGACCACCGCCCGCAGCAGCGGACACCGGCGACTCCCGCCTCCTCCCCTCTCACCGGAGCAGCAGCATGACCACGACCCCGACCCAGCCCACCCTGCCATCCCCGAGCCCGAGCCCGAGCCCGAGCCCACCGCCATCACCACCGTCACCGCGGTACCGGATCACCGCGCTCCGGATCCTGCGCTCGGAATGGCACAAACTCCACACGCTGCGCTCCACATGGATCACCGTCGTCTCCGCGGTCGTCATGGTCCTGGGGGTCGGCCTGATCATGGGCGGGACGTACACCTCCGGCGGCGGGGACTCCGACGTCGACACGATCGTCCTGACCCTGTACGGCAGCATGCTCGGCCAGTTGTGCCTGGTCGTCCTCGGCATTCTGATGACCGCCGGCGAGTACGCGACCGGGATGATCCGCTCCTCGCTCACCGCCGTACCCGCCCGGCTGCCCGTCCTGTGGGCCAAGCCCGCGGTGTTCGCCGCCACCGTCTTCACGGTCATGTTCGCGACGGCCCTGGTCACGTTCGCGGCGGCCCAGGCCTTCCTCCACGACACCGACCAGGCCGCCTCGCTCACCGACCCGGGCATCGTGCGCGCCCTGGCGGGGAACGCGGCGGCGCTCACCCTGCTGGGCCTGCTCGCCCTCGGCCTCGGCGCGCTGCTGCGCTCGGTACCGGGCGCGATAGGCGCGTTCATCGGCGGGGTCATGATCCTGCCGGAGATCCTCGGGATGCTCCCGTACGACGCCGTGGAGCGCGCCATCATGTACTTTCCCACCCAGGCCGCGGGAGCCCTGGGCTCCGCCACCCCCATCCCGGGCACCATCTCCCCCGGCCCCGCCCTGCTCGCCCTGTCCGTGTGGGCGGGCACGACACTGGCCGCGGCAGCGCTGGCACTCGACCGCCGCGACGTCTGACCGCACGAGGAGCGACCAGGTGACGGACCACCCCCCGACCACCGGCACACCCCCGGCCCCCGACGTCGCCCCAGCACCACCCCCGCTCACCGGATCCACCACCGGCACCGGCGGCACGGCCCCTCTCACCCGCATCATCCGCAACGCCCTGGACCGGCTCCGCGCCTTCGACCGACGCCGGCCACGGGTCTGGGACGCGGCGGTGACCGGATTCTGGGTCGTGGCGGCGGTGCTCGACTACACCTCCGGCGGCTGGCGGACCGTCGCAGACGACGACGTGACGGCAGCCGAACCGCTGGTGCTCCTGATGAGCCTCTGCTTCTCGCTGCCGCTGCTGTGGCGCCGGACGCACCCCATGGCCGTACTGCTGCTGATGGCACCGGCGTCCCTGCTGAACGTCTGGACGGGCGCCGTGGTCCAGGCCGCACTCCTCCAGCTGATCCCGGTGTTCCAGATCGTCCTGCGCTCCTCGTTCCGTACGGTCGGGGCCGCGGCTGCCCTGTTCGTCGCCCCGGTCCTGGCCATCGGCGTCCGCATCGCCTCCACCTGGGGCCAGCAAGTGGTCTCGTACGTCTGGGGCCTGGTCTTCGTCGTCCTGCTGGGGATCGCGGTACGCACGCGTCGCGAGTACACCGAGGCCCTGGTCGAGCGGGCCCACCGGCTGGAGCACGAACGCGACCAGCAGGCCCGGCTCGCCGCCGCCGCCGAACGCACCCGCATCGCACGGGAGATGCACGACATCATCGGCCACAACCTGTCCGTCATCACGGGCCTGGCGGACGGCGGCGCGTACGCGGCCCGGAAGAGCCCGGAACGGGCGGGCCAGGCGCTGGAAGCCATCGGCGCCACCAGCAGGCAGGCCCTGTCCGAGCTGCGCCGTCTCCTGGGCGTCCTGCGCGACGACCACCCCGAGGCCGTACGCGCCCCGCAGCCGACGCTCGACGAACTGGCCCCCCTCATCGAACGCGTACGCCGGGCGGGGCTCCCCGTCCACCTGGAACTCCACGGCGAACCCCCCGCGCGGTCACTCACCCCGGGCCGCCAACTCACCGTGTACCGCGTGGTCCAGGAAGCACTGACCAACACCCTCAAGCACGCCACCCGGCCCACGTCCGCGACGGTCACGCTCACCTACTCGCGCACCCATCTCGCCGCCCGCATCACCGATACGGGCACCGGAGCCGGCACGACCGCGGACGCGGAGGAAGCCGCACTGCCGGCCCAGGGCATCATGGGCATGCGGGAACGCGCCGCGCTCTACGACGGCACCGTCGAGGCCGGCCCGCTGCCGAACCACGGCGGATGGCAGATAATGCTCCGCCTTCCCCTGGAGGACACGCACCCGTGACGACCGTACTCATCGCGGACGACCAGCCGATGCAGCGCTTCGGGTTCCGCATGCTGCTGGAGAGCCAGGACGACATGACGGTCGTCGGAGAGGCGGGCAACGGCACCGAGGCCGTCGGCCTGGTCACCCGCCACCACCCGGACGTCGTGCTGATGGACATCCGCATGCCGGGCCTGGACGGCATCGAGGCGACCCGGCGCATCATCACGTCGGGAGCCAGGACCCGCATCCTCATCGTCACGACGTTCGACCTGGACGAGTACGCCTACGACGGTCTGCGCGCCGGAGCCAGTGGCTTCCTGGTCAAGGACGCCCTGCCCGAGGAGCTCCTCGCCGGCGTCCGCGCGGTGGCCGCGGGCGACGCGGTGGTCGCCCCGACCCTGACGCGCCGCCTCCTCGACGCCTACGTCCACCATCTCCCGGTAACACCCGGTGCGCCGGGTGCGGCGGACCCGCGCATCACCGCGCTGACGGAACGGGAACGGGAAATCCTCACCGTGATCGGCCAGGGCTGGTCCAACACGGAGATCGCCGCCCGCCTCCACCTCGCCGAATCCACGGTGAAGACGCACGTGACCCGCATCCTCGCCAAAACCGGCGCGAGAGACCGCGTCCAGGCGGTCATCCTGGCCTACGACACCCGCCTCGTCACCCCGATGTAGGGGGTGCGTGGGGAGGGGTCCGGAAACGTCCCCTCAAAGGTCCTGGAACGCAGAAAAGCCCCGCACCAAAAGGTGCGGGGCTTTCCCGGAAAAATTGTTCGGCGGCGTCCTACTCTCCCACAGGGTCCCCCCTGCAGTAC
>NZ_JBEZYG010000034.1:0-61101 GCF_040638385.1 Streptomyces sp. NPDC026589 | reverse complement strand
CCGCGATCTCCCACAGCCCGTCCGGAACAATCCAACTCCACGTACCCCGCCCCATGACGAGCTCAACGAGCCAACCCCCACATAGGACACGGTCTAAAAGGACGTCTCACGTGGTGAGCTTCGCCAGTTTCTTGTAGCAGGTGAGAGCCGCGGCGAGGCCCAGGAAGGCGAGGAAGTAACTGCCTTTTCGTTCGTATCGGACGGTGAGGCGGCGGTAGCCGAAGAGCCAGGAGATCGACCGCTCGATCTTCCATCGGTGACGGCCGAGGCGTTCGCCGGACTCGATGCCGGGGCGGGCGATCCGTGGGACGAGGTTCCGGCCGCGGAGCCACTTGCGGTGTTCGGCGGAGTGATATGCCTTGTCCGCGCGGATCTTCACGGGCTTCCGCCGACGTGGTCCGCGTCGGGACCGGACGGCGGGTATGCCGAGAATCAGCGGCTTGAAAGCCTGGCTGTCGTGCAGGTTCGCTCCCGACACGGCAACGACCAACGGGAGGCCCTGGGCGTCGGACAGGACATGCAGTTTGCTGCCCTTCTTGCCGCGATCAACCGGGTTCGGCCCGGTCAGAGATCCCCCCTTTTCGCGCGGACGGATGCCGCGTCGATGATCGCCGACGTCCAGTCCAGTTCACCCTGGGCCCCGAGTTCGTCCAGTACCACCCGGTGCAGCCGGCGCCCCACTCCCGCCTCGGTCCACACCGTGAACCGGCGATGCGCCGTCGCCGGTGAGGTATGGAACGTCGGGGGCAGATGCCGCCAGGCGCATCCGCTGGTCAGCACGTACACCACCGCAGTGAACACCGCCCGCTCATCGACCGGGGCCGTACCACCGCCCTGCGGGCGGGACTTGAACCTCGGCAGCAACGGAGCTGCCAGCTCCCACAAGCCGTCGGGCACGAGCCGACGCGACAGATCAACACTCACAGCCCAGCATCATGCCGCATCAGCCACCAGCCACGTGAGACATCCTCTAAGACCGTGTCCTATGTGGTGCTGGCTCGTTGGGCTCATCATGGGGCGGGGTACGTGGAGTTGGATTGTTCCGGACGGGCTGTGGGAGATCGCGGAGCCGCTGATCCCGCCGTCGAAGGTGCGGCCGCAGGGCGGCGGGACGCAGGACACGCCTGATGAGACGCTGTTCGCTGCGATCATCTACGTCCTGGTCAGCGGATGCGCATGGCGGGCGCTGCCGCCGTGCTTCGGGATATCGAAGTCGACGGCCCACCGCAGGTTCCTGATCTGGTCACGAGCCGGCGTCTGGGGCCGGCTCCACGAAGAGATCCTGCACCGCCTGGACGACGCCGGCCTGCTCGACCTGTCCCGGGCCGTGCTCGACTCCGCCCACGTCAGGGCTAAAAAGGGGGCGAACTCACAGGTCCGAGCCCCGTGGACCGGGGCAAGCCGGGTTCCAAGATGCACGTCCTGTCGGACGCGAACGGACTGCCCCTACTCGTCGGCCTCTCCGCGGCCAACACCCACGACAGCCTCGTGCTGAAGCCCATGATCACCGGTCACCGAACGAGACACGACCCCCACCGCGGCCGGTACTTCAAGCCCCAGCGTCTCCACGCGGACAAAGCCTACGACGTCCCTCACCTGCGGAAATGGTTATGGGGCAAGCACATCGGCGTGCGCATCGCCCGCAAGGGAGTCGAGTCCAGCGAACGCTTAGGACGCCGCAGATGGGTCATCGAGCGGACCATGTCCTGGCTGACCGGCTACCGCAGACTCAACCACCGCTACGAACGCCATCCCCGCAACTACCTGGCCTTTCTCGGCCTCGCCGCAGCGCTCTGCTGCTACAAACGACTCGCTCACCTCACCACATAGGACACGGTCTAAGACACCCGCACCCATGATCGTCAAGTACAAGGAGACGGCCCGGCGGGCTCGCGGTGAACATCATCGAGTGCTAGGCATGTAGGCCCTGACCAGGGTGTTTCTATCTTTCAGCGCTGTCAGGGCCTTCCCTGCTTACACAGCGGAAAATCCCTGAGAACTCCCTGGGACAGACGTGAAAGTCCCTGAAAAGTCCCTGGGGTGTCCCTGCCGATACCCCGCTCCCGGCGGCGACCTGGCCGCCCGCCGTCGTACCCGGTGCCCTGAGGCACCTCCTGGCGTGGAGTGCGTGCGTCAGTGCACGCATGCTCAAGCTGCGTCGTGTTCAGCTTCGGCTGCTTCCGAGCTTGACGGGTGCTGTCTTGAGAGCGGTGATGCAGGCAGCTGTTGAGACGGCGGCGAGAGCGATGAAGAGCTGGGGATAGCCTCCGAGCGGTGCGGCGGCGACGGCTCCAGCGAAGGGGGCAATGGCGGCGGCCGTGGTGGTGGGCGTGGCGAGGAGCCCGGAGAGGCGGCCGTAGTGGGTGGTGCCCAAGCGATCGGTGATAGCAGCGGCTTGGAGAAGGGTGAGGTTGCCACGGACCGTCCGCTGCGACCGAGAAGGCGACGAGTAGCGCGTACGGTCCTGGGGTGACGGCCAGGGCCGCAGTGGTGACGGCACCCATCGCCACGAGCGCGATGGTGCGGGTGGTGGCGCTGGTGCGGCGAGCGGGGGTGAAGGGCAAGAGCCGGGCCGCCCGAGAGCACAACCTCCGCCTCCTCGACGAAGGCACCCTCTATGTCGCCAAGTTCACCGGGGACAGCCCGATCGCCGAGATCGACGGCTCCGGCGCTCTCCCCGAGGACGGCGACTTCGCGGGCTCAGGCACCTGGATCTCGCTCGTCACCGGCAACACCTCTCACGTAGAAGGCATGGCCGCCGACGAGGTCTACGTCTTCACCCGCCTGGCCGCCGACACCAAGATGGACCGCCCCGAAGATGTCGAGCCCCATCCTCACACCGGCCGCCTCTATGTCGCGCTCACCAACAACAAGGACCGAGGAGCCGTCGGCAAGACCGGCCCCGACGAGGCCAACCCACGCAACGGCAACAAGCACGGCCACATCCTCGAACTCGACGAACGCCGCGCAGACGCGGCCGCGACGGACTTCTCCTGGCGCCTCATGCTCGTATGCGGCGACCCCAAGGATCCCGCCACCTACTTCGCTGGCTTCGACAAGAGCCAGGTCAGTCAGATCTCCTGCCCCGACAACATCGCGTTCGACGAACACGGCACCCTCTGGCTCGCCACCGACGGTGCCGCCCTCGGTGCCAACGACGGCCTTTTCGCCGTCCCGGTCACGGGGCCGCACCGAGGCCACGTCAAGCAGTTCCTGACCGTCCCCACAGCTGCGGAGACCTGCGGGCCGATCATCACCGAGGACCGCATACTCATCGCCGCCCAGCACCCCGGCGAATCCGACGGCGCCACGGCGGAGAAGCCCGCCTCGATCTGGCCCGACGGGCCGGGGTCCATCCCGCGTCCGTCCGTGGTCGCGGTATGGGCCGACAGGGGCCACAGCTGAGAGCACCGATCGGACCGGAGACCGTACCCACGGCCGCCTCTCCAGTGCCGTCCGAAAGATGGTCGACAATGTACGCCCCGACGCCCATAGTCCTGCCAAGTAGCCGCCGCATTCTGCTCGCCGGGCAACCGCTCTCGGCCAGAGCCGGAATACCCGCAAGGTAGTTCTGATTGCTCCTTCTGTAGTGATCGCGGGAGGGAGCACTGGTGGCCGAGCTGATGTTGTTCCGGCAAGGCGCCGATGGGCGGGACGTCGAACTGTCCGGATCGACGGTGGCGCTGGAGGTGGAGCTGCAGCGGCGGGTCGAAGCCGGCCTGGAGCAGATGCTCGGCATCCGGTTCCTGGCATCGGAGTACCCGACAGGTCCGTGGCACCGGGGGCGGATCGACACCCTGGGGCTGGACGAGAACGGTGCCCCGGTAGTGATCGAGTTCAAGAAGGGCTCCGACAGCGGGGTGCTGTCGCAGGCCGTCTCCTACCTGTCCTGGCTGGACTCGGCGCACCACGAGTTCGAGGCGCTCGTCCGGAGGGTGCTGGGCGCGGAGGCCGCCGAGTCGATCGACTGGCGTCGACCGCGGATGGTCTGCATCGCGGCTGGCTTCTCCCATCACGATCGCGTGGCCGTGCAGCGACTGCCCGAGCGGATCGACCTGGTGAGCTACCGCGTCTTCGACGGCGGCCTGCTGAGCCTGCTGCTCGTCGACTCCTCGCCCGGCTCCCCGAACCCCGCTGCGTCCCGGCGGCACCGGGAGCGGGACGCCGCAGTCGTCAGCGCGCCGACGGTGCCAGCCGGTCCAGCGCCGGGAAGTGCCGGCCTCGTCCCGGAGTGCCTGCGGGACCTGTACACGGAGTTGGACGACGCCCTAACGGCATGGGGCGAGGTCGAGGTGGCAGCCCTGCGGCACTACATCGCCTACCGGCGGCTGGTGAACGTGGCATCGGTGCTGTTCCGTCCGAGGCACGAGGCGATCCTGGTGTACCTCAGACTCGACCCGGGCTCGGTCGTGCTGGAGGAGGGCTTCTCCCGGGACATGCGCGGCATCGGGCACCTGGGCACCGGGGACGTGGAGTTGCGCCTCGCGTCGGCGGGCGACCTGGAGAAGGCAACGCCGTTGATCCGGAAGGCGTTCGAGGCGGCCTGACGTAACGAGAAGGGCGGCTGGAGCATCTGTTCTCGATGCTCCAGCCGCCCTTCGGCGTCTGCGGCCCGTTGGCCCCGGGCTCTCTCGCCTCTCATGATCATGCCTCCGGTCCGGCCAGGGCAACGTCGTCCTGCGTCAGCTCTGCGCGGAGCCGCTGTTCGGCCACGTCGGCGTAGTGGGAGGACAGTTCGACGCCCACGAAGCGGCGGCCTTCGCGCAGGGCCGCGACGCCCGTGGAGCCGCTGCCGGTGAACGGGTCGAGCACCGTTCCGCCTTCGCGGCAGATCTGTACGAGCTGCTGCATGACCTCGACCGGCTTTTGGGTGATGTGCACCCTGCCCTTGCGGGGCTGGGAAGCGATGAAGTGGCCGGGCAGGTACAGGTCCCGGCCCTTGGCCAGGCTGCCCTTGACGCCCCAGGTGATGAATTCGGCGGACTGCTTGAACCCGCCCTTGCGGGGCCGGCTGGCGGGCTTGATCCACGGGATCGTTCCGCTCCAGGTCCACCCCGCCATCTGGAGGGCGTCGGACGTCGTCGGTTCCTGGCGCCAGTCCGAGAAGACGACGGCGACCGCGTGCTCGGTCGATGCCCGGTATGCCTCGGTCAGCAGCTCGGTCAGCCAGGAGCGGTACGAGCGCTGATCACGGTTCTCGCCGGGGAAGGTGGCGAGGTCGTGCGCCGAGTTGCTGGTGACGTACTTCGCTCGCGCCGTACGACCGGTGCGCTCGGAGCTGGTTCGGCCGCCGCTGTTGTACGGGGGGTCGGTGATGACGGCGTCGACGCTCTCGTCCGGGAGGGTCTTCATCACGGTGAGGGCGTCGCCTCGGTGCAGGGTGTAGCTCATGTGGAGGGCCTCTTTCAGGGCATGACGGGGCTGTTCCCGCTCCGGACCATGCTCAACGGCGCGCATCTCGGGCGGGGTTGTGCCGGAGGTTAGCCGTGATCTCCGGCCGGGCCTAACGAGGTGTGCCGTGCTGCGGCCCCGGGTCCGGGAGGCGTTTGGTGCGGCCGGATTCCCGGTCTACTGTCTCGCCGTGTCACCGGGACGAAGCCTCGCTTCACCCCTGCTGACCTGTGCTTATCCGTGTTGTCTCGTCCTATCGAGCATCCCGGCGCGGCACGCTTCCCCTCTCGTTCCACTCGCTGTCAGGAGGCCAGGTGTACCGCCTGAGATTACGAGCGCGGCTGGCTGCCGCGCTTGACCGGAGACCGGTGTCCGGGAGCTACCAACTCCCCTGACCTGGGCCCGCCCTGAGAGGCGGACGCACATCGGCGCGGTGCCGACGGCTTTGCACGAGAAGTCGGCACCGCGCCTCCTACGAACACGAGGAGCCGCTGCGATGCAGCATGCCCTGATACGCCCGCACCCCTCCACGCCCACGTCGTTCGGCGTACCCCGCCCCGCTGCTGACCGGCGGTCGCGATGAAGAAGGCCCTGGGAGCCGTCGCCGGTCTCTGCGCCACCGGATCTCTGCTGGCCCTCCCGCTTCTCGGCTACGCCGCCAGCAACGCATCGGCGGCAACCTGCCCCGTCGGCGGTGAGCAGTCGGTGGACAGTGCGGCCGTCGCCAAGCAGGTGAAGGCGATTCTGGACGGGGGCGAAAAGGACTCGGTGTCCGTGCCGGGTCTGGACGCGCCCGCCGAGCAGATCCCCCACGCCAAGACCATCCAGGCCACCGGCGTCGCGATGAACGTCCCTCCCCGGGGGCAGGTCGTTGCCCTGGCCACCGCTCTGCAGGAGAGCGGCCTGCGGAACTTGAACTACGGCGACCGTGACTCGTTGGGGCTTTTCCAGCAGCGCCCGTCCCAGGGCTGGGGCTCGGCGACCGAGGTCCTCGACCCGGTCCACGCGAGCACCGCTTTCTACGAGGGGCTCAAGAAGGTCTCGGGCTGGGAATCCCTGTCCGTGACCCAGGCCGCCCAGGCGGTGCAGCTGAGCGGTTACCCCGAGGCGTACGCGAAGTGGGAGCCGCTGGCGACCGCTCTGCAGCGCGCGATCGAGCCTCTGCTCACGAAAGGCGACGACACGTCGTCCGCTCCCTCCGGCCCCGGAGGAGTTCCGGCCGCTGCGGGGGGCTGTACGACCGGTTCGGACGGGAGCGACTTCGGCACCATCCCGCCCGGATCGGTACCCGACGAGTACCAGATCCCGGCGGACGCTCCGGCCAAGGTCCAGACGGCGATCCGCTGGGCTCTGGGCCAGCTCGACACCCCGTACCAGTGGGGTGGGAGCTGCGCCGACTCGCACGGCAAGGACCCGATGGGCCGGTGCGACTGCTCGTCCTTGATGCAGGGCGCCTACAAGGCCGCCGGGGTCTCGCTCACGCGGACGACCTACACGCAGGTCAAGGAAGGCAAGCCGGTAGCGGTCGGCTCCGTACGGGCGGGGGACCTCCTGTTCACCGAGGGGTCCGCCGCCACGCCGGAGCACGTCGGCATGGCGATTGGCCACGGGCTGATCGTGCACGCGCCGAAGACCGGTGACGTCGTGCGCATCACGACCCTCGCCTCCTGGAAGCCGCAGATCCTCGCGGCCCGCCGCGTCGTCTGACCCGGCCTCTCCCTCCCCTCTTCTTCTCCTCTCGCGTCGTCGCTCCACCTCTCGGGCTTCGGCGTGCACTAAATCGAACTGGAGTTCGCTATGTATCTGGCCGACAAGGTCATTCAGCTCGCCTACGACCCCGGCATCAAGCCGAACGAGGGCGGACTTCCCGGCCTTTCCGTCCTCAAGCAGGTGATGGGCTCCATCAACTTGTTCGGGCTCGTGGCCATCGTCGGCGCGCTCGCCGTCAGTGCGGGCGTCTGGGCCTGGGGCCATCACAGCGGTGGACACCAGGCGGAGGCGAACGGGAAGAAGGGCGTGCTGGTCAGCTCTGGAGCGGCCCTCCTGTTGGGGGCGGCGAATGGGATCGTCGCCTTCTTCAGCACGTTGGGAACGCAGGTCCGCTGATGCCTGCCCACTTCTCCAACCCCGGCGGCGCATCTCGCGTGCGCCGCCGGGCGCTGCTCGGCACCGCCGTCCTGGTGGTGCTCGTCGCCCTCGCCGGCCTGCTCGCCTTCCTCACACGCGACGCCAGGGGCCCCTCCACGCCCGCACCACACAGCAGTTCGGCGACACCGCGTCCTTCCAGCGCGGCGCCGTCGGCATCGCCGCCTCCGCAGGAGGATCACCGGGCTCTGCCTCGCCCGCCGAAGACGCACGACCCGATCGCCTACGGGAAGGCGGCGGCAACGGCGCTGTGGTCATACGACACCCGGGCCTACTCCCAGCAGGCGCTGCTGTCCGCGCTGCGCGGGTGGATGACCGGAGAGAAGAAGTACGTCGACACCGCCTCGGTCGCCAAGCTCGTCCCGTCGCCCGCGCTCTGGAAACAGATGGCGGACAACGGTCAGCGCGCCAAGGGGGTTGTGAACGAGGGGCACTTCCCCGACTCGTTTACCCGGGCTCTCCAGGACGATCCCGGAGCGATCACGCAGACCTACCTGTACGCCGTGACGGTCTCCGGCAAGCAGTCGATCGCGTGGAAGGGCTCCCCGGCCGGAGGCGCGGAGAGCCGCGTCACCACCCTCGCGGTCCAGTGCCGCCCCTCCTCTCCCTGCACGCTGGCCGGTGTTCTGCCGGCCGTCGCGCCCTGACCCCACCCTCAGAAAGGAGGTATCGCCATGGGAGTCTGCGACTTTCCGCTGATGGACAAGGTCTGCGGCGCGGTCGATTTCGCCAGCAACCCGGCCGGGGCCGTCACCGACGGCATCGGGGCGTGGATCGCGAAGTCCGCGGGTGAACTCGCGGCGAGCGCGGCGGATCTCGCCGCCGACGCCGTGAACTCGACCACCGCGATCGACCTCAACGCGCAGTGGTTCAGGACCAACTACGAGCTATTGCTTCCGATCGGCCTCGCGCTTACCGTCGGCTTCTTCTGCATCGCCTTGGTGTCCGCCGCCTGGAGGCGGGACGAGCGCGCGCTGGCGCAGGCTGCGGTCGGCACGATGACCGGTGTCCTGTTCAGTTTCTGCGCCGTAGCCTTCACGTCCGTCGCGATCACGGTCGTCGACGTGTTGTCCGACGGTCTGTTCCAAGCCGCGAACACCTCGGTGGACGACGCGATCCGCCGCATCATCAACGTGCAGCAACACGGAGCGATGTACGGCCTGGGCTGGGGCGTCCCGTCCCTGGTGGCGTTCGGCTGTGCCATCGGTGCGTTCATGTACTGGTGCGTGATGGTCGCGCGGAAGGTCGGCGTGCTGATCCTGGTCTCCCTGGCGGTCTTCGCCGGGGCGGGCGGCGGCTGGGAGGTGGCGAAGCGCTGGCGTCGCGGCTGGATCGAGGCCACCGCAACGCTCGTCGTGTCAAAGCTCTTGATGACCGTGGTCTTCCTCATCGGCGTTTCGGCGATGGGCAAGGCCGACTCGCAGGACGGCATGGCCGCGCTCTCCGACGCACTGGCCGGACTCGTCGTCATGATCTTGGTGTTGCTCTGCCCCTACGCGACGTACAAGTTCATTCACTGGGCCAGCGACGGCGGCGGCAACGACGATCTGCACCGCACCGGCGTCGCCGGAGTGGCGGTTGCCGCAGGCGCCGCGAAGACGGCCGGCACCCTCGCGATGCAGGCTGGCACCGGCACTCCCGCCCCGCAGGGGCCCAGCGAGGTTCCCGGCGCGGGGAGCGACGGTGTCACCTCTGGCATCAGCCCCACCGGCGGGAATCTGAGCAAGGAGGGCATCGACTCCGGACCACCGAAGGCACGGACGAACTTCCGGTACGGCGAAGACCCGGACGCCTCCGGTGACAAGGGACGGGCCCTCATCCAGCGGCCCGGCATCCCTCCGCTGATCAACCGGCCCGGCGGCACGGAAGCCGCCGATGGCGAGGACGGCTCAGCAGCCCAGCCCGCTGCGGTCCCGATTCCGGGCGGGAGCATGCCCCGCGTCGGCTCGGCGTCCCCGGGCGGCCCCGGGTCTCCGCCCCCGACCGGCGCCGGTCCATCGCCCACCGGGTCCGAGACGAACTGGGTCTTCCCGACCCGTCCGCCGTCCGGATCCTGACCCGCCACGAGTACGGGGGCGGGCTGCCACCCAGCAGTCCGCCCCCGCCTCCCCCGATCACCACCGAAGGAGCCCTGCCATGTCCTCCAGAAGAGCGCCGCGCCCTCCGCCCTGCCGCACTCGCACCCACTGTCTGGACCCGCCATGTCTGCCCGATCCCAGGCCGAAACCGCCTCGGCCACCGTCAAGTTCCCGCACCGCAGTCGCCGAGGCGTGCTGCTCGGCCTGACCGTCCCCCAGCTCATCGTCGCCGGGCTCACCGGGCTGCTGTTGCTCGCCGTGATCATGACCCGTGGCGTCGTCGGCGCGCTCCAGCTCATCCCGTTGTGGAGCGCCATCGCTCTGCTCGTGTTCGTCCGCAAGCGCGGTCGGTCCCTGGCCGACTGGACTCCGATCGTCCTCCGGTACGCGCTGCGCCGGATGCGGGGCCAGTTGATCTGGCTCGCCCGCCCCTCCCGACGTCCCGTACGCGAGGGGCACCTCAATCTGCCGGGCACCTCCGCCAGCCTGCGTGTGGTCACCGCGCCCGACCGGCGGTACGGCGCCGTGCACGATCCCCACACCGGTTCGCTGACCGCCGTCGTCAAGGTCTCCTCCCGCGCCTACGCGCTCCTCGACCCCGGCACGCAGAACGCGAACGTCGCCGGGTGGGGCCGGGCGCTCGCCGCGCTCGCCCGTACCGGGCACGTCGCCCGCATCCAGGTCGTCGAGCGTACGGTCCCCGACAGCGGGGACGCCCTTCGCCGGTACTGGGAGGAGCACGGCCGGCCCGACACCCCGCTCGCGGGCGCGATCTACACCGAGCTGATCCAGAGCGCGGGCCCCGCCGCCGCGCCGCACGAGGCGTACGTCGCCATCAGCCTGGACGCCAAGGCCGCGCAGCGGCTGATCAACCGGGCGGGCGGCGGCCTCACCGGCAGCTTCAGCGTTCTGGCCCAGCTGACGTCGACCTTCGAACAGGCCGCGCGAACCGCCGGTCTCAACCCCACCGGCTGGCTCACTGCTCGCGAGATAGCGGCCGTCGTGCGCACGGCGTACGACCCCAAGGCCCTGCCCGCGCTGGACCGCTGGTCCGCCTCCGGCCGGCCCGAGGCCGAGCCCGCTGCCGCAGGCCCCGTCGTGGTCGTGGAGAAGGGCGACCACATCGTCTCCGACTCCGCGTTCCACTCCACCTACTGGGTGGAGAACTGGCCCCGCACCGCCGTCGGAGCCGGATTCCTCCACCAGCTCCTGTTCACCGCAGGCGTTCGCCGCACTCTCTCGCTCGCCTACGAGCCGGTGAGCGTGGACGCCGCCCTGCGCGATATCCAGCGCAAGAAGGCGAGCGTGGTCGCGGACGCCGCCGAGCGCGCCCGGCGTGGCCAGGTGGAATCCGAGGCGGACGCGATCGAGTACCAGGACATCCAGGCGCGTGAGCGTCAGCTCATCGCCGGTCATGCGGATGTGGCCCTGACGGGTCTGCTGACCGTCTCCGCCGACTCCGAAGAGGAGCTGCGTACCGACTGCGCGGCGGTGGAAACCGCGGCGGTCGGTGCCGGACTCGACCTGCGTCCGCTCACCTGGCAGCAGGCCAGCGCCTTCACCGCTGCTGCGATGCCGCTCGCGCTCACGGCCTGACGCCCGCGCCTCCCCGCGTCCGGAAAGAGCACCCTCATGTCCCGTAACCCTGCACCGCCCGCGCAGGACTTCGTACCCTTCGCGACCGCCGCGCTCGACTTCCACCGAGCGCTCAACCTCCCCGCCGGCCCGCTCGTCGCGTCCCGGGACGAGCTGGACGCCCTGCACGCCCACCTCGTCTCCCTGCACGGGCTGCTCGACGCGCACACCTCACGCACCGGTCCCCTCGTACCGGTCGAAGGCGACCACCTCCACGGTGCCCGCACCCGCATCTGGCAGGCCGCCGACCACATCCACAGCGCCTACCACGCTTCCCCCCGGCCCGGCTCCGGCGACCTTCCCGCACGGGAGGCGTGCCGGCCCGGCCTGCCCGAAGGCGCTCCGGAACTCACCATCTGCCAGCGCCACCAGCGCACCGCCCGCCTGGTACGGCGCCAGTCCACCCCCGCTGACCTGCGCGCGCCGTTCACCGGCCTGATCCGCCACTGACCACTCACCCTCTGGAGAAACGTTCATGCCTAGGACCCGCGCCAGCGCCTCCCATCTGTTCGTCCCTCGCAAGGCATCCCGCGCCCAACAGCGCGCGGCCCGTGCCGGTTTCGCCGCCGCCCGCCGCCAGGCTCAGCTGGCCGGGGCACCGCCCAAGCACCGCAAGGAGGCAGCCCTCGACCCGGAGCTGCGACCGGTCTACCCGGCGTCGGGGCGACCAGGCCCTGCCTCGGCGCGCGGCAGCAAGCTGCGTCTGCCCGCTCACCGGATGACGACAGCCACGGTCAGCGGCGCTTACCCGTTCTTGGCCGAGGGCGGTCTCGGCTCGTCCGGGATCTTCATCGGCAGGGACGTGCACGCGGAGGCCGCCTTCTGCTACGACCCTTTCGCCCTGTACAACAGCGGGCGGATCGAGGGCTTCACCAACCCCAACGCCGTGCTCGCGGGAATCATCGGCATGGGGAAGTCGGCGCTGGCGAAGTCGATCGCGACGCGGGCCGTCGCCCACGGGTACAAGATCTATGTGCCCAGCGACCCGAAGGGTGAATGGTCGAACGTGGCGCAGGCTCTCGGCGGCCACACCATCGCCCTGGGACCGGGGCTCCCCGGACGTCTTAATCCTCTGGATGCCTCGGCGCGGCCCGCGTCGGTGACCGAAGAGGACTGGTCCGCCGAAGTACGCAAACGGCGTCTCGCGCTGCTGGCCAGTCTTGCCCGCACCGTGCTGAACCGCGATCTGCTGCCGATGGAGCACACGGCTCTCGACCTCGGCCTGGACCTGGTCGTCGCCGAGGCCAAGGTCCGCGGCACGGTGCCGCTCCTCGGCGACATCGCCGATGTCATGGGCTCGCCGGACCGCCTCGGCCGCGGCTTCGGCAGCCCCGCCGACGGGATGGGTCACGCAGCTCAGGACCTTGCCCACGCCCTGCGTCGGCTCGTGCACGGCGACCTCAGTGGGATGTTCGACGCCCCCTCGACCGTCGCCTTCGACCCGACGACGCCGATGCTCTCGATCGACCTCTCCCGGCTCGGTAACTCAGGCGACGACACCGGCCTGGTGCTGGCGATGACCTGCGCCAGCGCATGGATGGAGTCCGCTCTCGCAGACCCTGCCGGCGGACGACGCTGGGTGATCTACGACGAAGGATGGCGCGTCCTGAAGCACATCGCGCTGCTGGAACGGATGCAGAGCCAGTGGAAGCTCAGCCGAGGGCTCGGCATCGCGAACTTGCTGGTCATCCACAGGCTTTCCGACCTGCTCAGCGCGGGCGACGCCGGATCGCGCGGCCGGGTACTGGCCGAGGGGCTCCTCGCGGACTGCAGCACACGCATCATCTACCGGCAGGAGAGCGATCAACTGGCGGCAGCGGCATCGCTGTTGGGGCTGACCGGAGTTGAGACCCAGGCCGTCTCCTCCCTTACCAAGGGCAGGGGCCTGTGGAAGGTCGCCGGACGGAGCTTCGTCACCCAACATCTCCTCCACCCTTCCGAACGCGAACTCTTCGACACTGACGCACGCATGTCGGGATAGCTCAACCGCTGCTGGCCGCAGTCGATTTGCTGACCTCCACGGATCGCCCCCTTCCCGAGGCGGGCTGCACCCCGGCGGCGATTCTCAGGGTCGGCGAACCGCCGGACGACTGGAAAGGGCGGCCCATCCCAGCTCACCACCGGGCCGCCGTGCCGAAGCTCGCGTTCGGACGCGGTTCCGCCGGCCCGCAGAGGAACCCGTCGGCGTCCACCCGCCGCCAACCCCCTTCGCTGCCGCATTCGCGGTGGCGCCGCCACCGGAACCAAGGACTTAACGTGCCCACTTCGTCCAGCTCTCCCTCACCCAACGAAGATCAGTCACCGGCAGGCAACGACCACATGGCGTGGCGGCAACACGTCCCGGCACTGGCCTCCGCTTCTGCCGGAATCAAGCAGGCAGAGGACGCCTGGGACGCCGTCTCGGACTACTTCTGCGACCACGACGGTTGGCCGGTGGACGAGAAGGGCTACGCGGACGGCAAGGTCGTACGCGACGCCCAGGCGTGGAAACACGTCGAGGTCTTCCTCGCTCACGGCCCCGAGGTATTGGCCGGGGTCCGCGCCGCAGCCACCGGTGCCGATTACCTCGGGGGGCCGATCAGCGAGGATCTCCGGCGCCTGAGCAGCATCGATGCCGCCCTGAAACGAGCCGGACAGATCCAGCGCGAGTGGGACGACGTCATGACGATCATGGACGGCTCCCTCCCCGGCACCCGGGCGCTCTACGAGAGCCGGGCCCAGGAAATCCGCAACGCCGAGGGCTGGCACGACGCGCACGAGCTGTCGCTCCACGGTCCGGCGCTGGTGCGGGCCGCTGAATACGTGACCGCTCGGCCGGAACCCGAGCAGCCCTCGCAGACCGAGCGGGCGCGGGTGGCTCTCAAACGATCCGCCTCCGGCACCAGCACAGCTCCATCAACCCCGCCCCCTGTGCCTCCGGCGTCGCCGACGCCTCCCCATCGGTCCCGCTGACGCCACTACCACCGCATTCCGGCTCGGCCAAACCTGCCGATCCCCGGATCCTCATAACACCGGTACCCATACACGCGCCCCTCACGTTGACCCGCGTCGTCGACCATGGGGCGCTCGGCCACGGAGACCATCGATGCCCCCCGATCAGCCCCTGGTTACCCTCCAACGGGAGGGCGCGCGTATCACCGCGCGTACAAGCGGGCCCGCTGCCTCACGGGCGCCGGACAGCACCCCGGAGCACGAACGCGGGTACGGGCACCTCACCTCCCCCCTTCGGCAACGCGGCCTGGTCTGCACCGTCGAGTACGGCCTCAGCGACTACTTCGTCCACGCCTCGCTTCCAGACTGCAGCGACGTGATCATCTCGCCGCCGCAGGAACCGTCCAGCGAGCACCCACCCGGGTATCCCGAGAGCTGGCTCGTCACCCGCCACCGCAGCGATGAGCCAGCAGCCTACGAAGTGATCTACGACTCGGAGCCGGTCGGCCCGCACGCCCGGCACCGCGGCGACGTCACAAGGTTGCTGGCCGCCGTCGACACCCGTCTGGATCAGCTCGGCGTACCTCCACGAACAGAGCCGAAACGGTTCGCTCACGGCGTCGCCTCCGACGCAGTTCTCCACCGCGCAGGCTTTGTCCCCGCCGTCGAGTTCGGCGGTGAGCACTACCACCGGCTGCCCTCGGCCATGACCGACCCGGAGGAGCAGCGGCTGGTGGTGACCCGGGCCTTCGACATGCTGCAGACCGACGGCTTCGATGTCTCGTGCGACCCTGACCTGCTGGAACACAACATGCCTCCCCCCTGGATCCCGGAGACGAGCCTCGGCGACCGCCTCGGGTTTCTGGCCAAACACATCGAGGCGTCGACGCATACGCGCGACATGGTCGCCAACCTGAGCGAAGTGACCGCCCCGGGCGACGGCGTTCTTCAGCGGGTCGTGGAGATCCTCGACACGACGGCCGAGTGGTGGGAAGGGTTCGGCGAACCGGCCGATCACCGGTACGCACAGCGTCTGCGTACCATCGCTGAGAGCCTCGACTCCTACGCGATCGAGCTGCGCGCGATACGCGGCGATCTGGCCGACCGCCATGCCGTGCACCCCAGGAAGAACCGGGTCCCCGAGAACCAGGCCGCTGCGTCGACGCCTGCGCCACCACGGGTACGTGCTGCTCTCGCGCCCTCGCCGACGGCTGCGCAGCGCCGTGCCTCCTCGGCGCTCCCTGCCACGGCGGCGGGCGTTCGTCCCGTACCTCCGCCCCGCCCCTCGTCCGCCCCCGGTCGCTGATCGCCCCCCCCCCCTCTTCTCGGAGTCCTCCGTGCCTCGTACCACCAGAACCATCCCGGACCTGGCCCCTGCCCTGCACGCCCACACCGGATGGATCAGCCATGCCCACCCATTACCAATCACTTCCCGATGTCGCCTTCGGTCACCACCCTGACCACGGCATCGTCGCCGCGAACCCGAAGCAACTCGTCTCCACCGCATGGATGTTGGCTCGGTTCGACTTCCACTCCGTACCGGACCAGCCGACGCTGTACGCACTGGCTGATCAACAGCGTGACGGACCGGGGCGTACCTCCCGGGCAGTCGCGCTGCTGCGCGAGGCCGGCTACCGGGTCGACGTGGACGCCGCGTACGACCCCTCGCTGGCCTCCCGTGCGAATTCCACCCGTGACCGGGCCCCGCGCACAGATCCCGAGGTGGCGTTCGCCGAGCATCCGCAGCTCGGCATCGTTGCGGCCACCAGCGACCACTCCTCGGCGCTCGGCGGCCAGCTCATCCTGGAGGAGCACGGCTGGCGGCTGGACCCGAATCTGGACATCTACACGCTGCCCGTCACCGCCGACCGCACCGAGTCCGTGCAGAAGGTCGCCAGCGCCACGGTGGCGATGCAGCGGTCCGGTCTCCAGGTCGCTGTTCATCCCCGCCTCGCCCACGACGCGGCGCCGCGCCGCGCTCCCGCGCCCACGAGCGCCGAGCGCCTCCTCCCCGGTCAGGGTGCCACGCCCAACAAATCTCGCAACGCCGCCGCGCTCGCAGCGAGCCCAGCGCGCTCGGGCCTCCGGGACAAGGCGCCGACTCCCGCCGCCGCTGCCTCCGGAGCTTCGGGTCGCCCCGTCGACCCGCGCATCGCGTTCTCCCGAAATCGCTAACTCACCTTCCATAAGGAGCAGTTCTCATGGCCGTGAAGACCATCTGGCCCATCACCCACTCGTGCGGCCACCACACCGCGCGCGACCTGTCCGGCCGGGCGGCCGATCGCCGCGCGGGCTTCGCCGAATGGCTCGCCAAGCAGGAGTGCACGGACTGCTGGCGGACCGCTAAGGAAGGGGACGAGCAGGACAAGGCGGCCTGGCTGGAGGCCAAGCGAGCCAAAGAGCAGGCCGAGTCGGAAGCCTGGTCGGAGCAGTACCGGATGCCTCCGCTGGAGGGGACCGAGCGGGCCGTCGCCTGGGGCGTGCGCTGTCGTCACCAGGTCCTCGCCGCTGCCTACACCGCCCTGGTACTCGAAGGGGAAACCGATGAGAGGGAGTGGGAGGCGATCGAGGAGGCCGCGCGCCTCGTCACTCGCGCCGGTTGGTGGATCGACCAGCGCTCCTCCGAGCCCGGAGACCTCGCCGAGCTGCTCCAGGCCGCCACCGAGGCCGACCGGCCGACGGAGAACCCTCACTTCTGACGCCCCCGCCACCGCTCCTCGCCACGTACCAGCGGCAGCCGGGCGCACTCGAACGTGTCGCCTCACGTGGCCCCGATGCCTAGAGATAGGCGGCGGCATCTACCAGCGAACTCCGGCCGGTCCAAATCGCGGTTTCTGCGGATCCTCTTCGTCTGACGGCCCGAACGCCCGGCTCGTGTCCACTACTCCTTCGAGGTAGACGCCGTGATCGCTCACCTGCAGCGTGCCAGCAACACCGTGGGGCTGCTCTCGTACCTGTACGGTCCCGGCGAACGTGGCGACCACGTCAGCCCTCGGCTGATCGCGGGCGAAGGTCACGGAGCCCCGATCGAACTGCTGGCCGAGCCCAGCTCGCTGCCCTACTTGGCGCACGCCCTCGACGCACCCGTCGAACGGCTCGGTACTCGTGTACCCGCGCAGCCGACGTGGATCTGCTCGGTTCGCTCCGATCCTCGGCAGCTGGACCTCACCGACTCGCAGTGGGCCGCTGTCGCCCGGCGATTGGTGGACGTCACCGGGATCGCTCCGGAAGGTGATCCGGATGCCTGTCGGTGGATCGCCGTACGTAACCGGCCACGGCAGGTGCACGTCGTGGCCACCATCGCTCGCGAGGACGGAAGCCTCCACAACGGCTATCGCGACGCCTTCCGTCTGCAATCCGAGTGCCATCTTCTCGCCGCCGAGTTGGGCCACCTGCCCATCGCTCCGCAATCGACGCCCCGCACCCAGGAGCCCCGCATGCCTTCTCCCTCCATCACCATCACCGCCGAGCCCAGCGGCAGCGTCTCGGCCAAGGGCGCCAGCGACGACCTGTCCGCCACGCTCCTCAAGCACGCCGGCTTCCAGCAGATCGACGACTGGTACGGCCGACGTCACCGCCTCCCCACCACTACCCCGACCGATGACCGGGCGGCCATCGCCACCCACGCTGCCGAGATGCTCCGCGCCGCTCGCTACGGTGTCGACCTCACCCCTGCCCTGGACACCACCAAGGCGTTCACCTCGGCGAATCCGCTCGGGCCCTACGCCGCCGGAGCGGAACTCCTCCGGCTCACCGAACAGATCAGGTCTGCCGAGACCGGCGCCGACCTGAAGCAGGCTCTCGACCACCTCCTTGATCCCGAGCACGGCGCGCTGGAGCGCATCCGGGAGGCGCTGGAGGCGGCAGGCGAGCAGATCACCGATCTCGACGATGAGGCGTTCCAGCTCGCCGACCGGTTCGGCTTCGCCGAGGACTTCGTCCACTCGGCGATGTCGGAACTCGTAGATTCGGACGACGAGTTGCTCGGCCTCGGCCATCCGCAACAGCCCTCGGACCAGGCGCAGACGCGCTCTCGATGGCTCCCCCAATTCCGAGGCGCCGCCGTCGCCGCTTCGCCTGCAGCGGCCAAGGCTCAGGTCTCCGCGTCTCCCGACTCTCGATCGACGCAGCCCAGCGCGGCCAGCCTCCCGCCGCGCGCGCCAGGCCCCCGACTGTGACTCAGGTCGTCCTGGCCGACGTCGAGACCAGTGCCCCGGCGCCCGCCACGCCGCCCCCGCCCATGGCACGGCCTGCCAGCCACCAGCGCTGAAACATTCCCCTCCGGCCGTCAAGGAGCAGACCCGCGAACGACACGAGAGCCGAGCGCGCCCCGCCGTCGCCCGCTCGCACCCTCAAGGAACCGCCGTGCCCCCACGTACCAGTGCGCCCTCGACCACCACCGGGTCGGACGCGCTCCTCTATCTCCTCTTCGGCGTCCTCGGCGCCGCCATATCCTTCGGCTCCCTCGCCTGGCTGACCGGCAACGTCACCAACTCCCTTGTCGGCAAAGGGCCGTGGACCCCGTTCCGCGCGACGGACGCCCTGCTGCACCCCGAGATGCTGTGGCCGACCCTGAACACCACAGCGCTGCTGGTCGGCGTGCGCCTCGTCCCCGGCCTGATCACTCTGGCCCTGGCCACCACCGGCCTCGTGCTGTGGATGCGCTGGCCCTCCGGCTCCAGGACCGGCCTCGCCCGGAAGGGCGAGCTGGCACCGCTGCTGGACAAGGAGAGCACCGCGAAGGCGAAGAGCCTCCGGCCCTCCCTCAGCGACCGGGAGCGTAAAAGAGGTCGCGCCCGCCGACCGCGGCATCCTGCTCGGCACCCTCGACCCCGGTCGTGCCGAGGTCCGGGCTTCCTGGGAGGACGTGATCGTCGCGATCATGGCTCCGCGCAGCGGGAAGACGTCCGGACTGGCGATCCCCGCGATTCTCTCGGCTCCCGGCCCGGTCCTGCTCACCAGCAACAAGGCCGCGAACGACGCCTTCACCGCGACGGTGGACGCCCGCGCCGAGGTCGGCACGGTCTGGACCCTCGATCCGCAGCAGATCGCGCACCACCCACGCGAGATGTGGTGGGACATCCTGGCCGACGCCCGCGACCTGGCCGGGGCGAAACGCTTGGCCGGGCACTTCGTCTCCGCGAGCGTGGACGAGTCGTCGGGCTCCGACTTCTGGTCCACCGCCGCGAGCAACACCCTCGGCGCACTGTTCCTGGCCGCCGCCAGCCACCGGCGGCCGATCACCGACGTCCTGGCCTGGCTCGCCACCCCGGCCGACCGCACCCCGGTGGACCTGCTCACCGACGCCGGCCACGACGCGGTCGCCGCCCAGCTCCAGGGCACCGTCTCCGGCGCAACCGAAACCCGCGATGGCATCTTTGAGACCGCGAGGCAGTACGCGAGCTGCCTGCTCGACCCCGACGTCGCCGCCTGGGTCACCCCGAACAAGGACCTCCCCGAGTTCAAGCCCTTCGCCTTCGCCACGTCTCGCGACACGCTGTACCTCCTCAGCAAGGACGGCGGCGGCAGCGCGAGCGCGATCATCGCGGCGGCGGCCGACGCCGTCATGCGCGCGGCGGTCATCGTCGCCGAGCGCTCCGGCGGGCGACTCGACCCGCCTGCACTGTGCGTGCTCGACGAGGCCGCGAACGTCTGCCGCATCTCCGATCTCCCCGATCTCTACAGCCACTTGGGCAGCCGGGGCGTGATCCCGATGACGATCTTGCAGAGTTATCGGCAGGGCCAGCGGTGTTGGGGCGAGGCCGGTATGGACGCCTTGTACTCCGCCGCCACCGTCAAGATCATCGGTTCGGGCATTGATGACGCCGACTTCGCCGACCGTCTCAGTCGGCAGGTAGGTGACCACGATGTCCAGACCACCTCGGTGTCGACCAGCGAGGGTGGCAAGTCCACCTCGGTGAGCATGCGTACCGAGCGGATCCTGCCGCCCGACGCGATCCGCGCCCTCCCGAAGGGCAAGGTGCTGCTGCTGGCCACCGGGATCCGGGTCGCCATGCTCAACCTCAAGCCCTGGTACAAGGAGCCCTCCGCCAAGGTCATCGGGCCGGCCTCCGCCCGTGCCACGAAGGCGATCACCGAGCGAGCCCTCGCCAAGACCATCGGCCACGACGACTTCGAGCTGTCGGCATGATCGCCCCCGTCCCCGAGGCGCTTCTGCATCGCAGTCGGCGGCCTCTGGATCAGGCACCGATCGACCGGGGCACTGTCCACGAGCGGTCGGGGCGACGGTCGACGTCTTCGACGCCGTCGCAGACGCCACCCCGGAGAACAGCAAGCCGGACCGCTGTTCCCTGCCGATCCGGCGCCCTCGTCCAGGCAGTCGGGCGCCCCCCACCTCTCCGCGTTCAGGAGTCCCATCGTGTCCCCGCGCAGTAACTCCTCCTCCGTGCCCTTCTCCGTGCCTCGCTCCGGACGGCTCGCCGGGTCGCCAGCCGTACGGCGTGACGGCAAGTGGTGCCTAGTCTTCGGTTCGGGTTCGGTCATCGCTACCGATCCGGCCTTCACCGGCGAGCTGGACCGCTTCGCCGCGTTGATGGCCGCCGCCGACCAGTCGGTCGCCGTTCTGCGCACCGCGCAGGGCGATCCGCTGGCTTCTCGTAGCCGAGGGCGACGATGAACCCGCTGTTGCGGGCGGAGCAGGCAGTCCTCGGCTCGGTACTGCTCGACCCGAACCAGCTCGCGCACCTGGACTGGCTCGCGCCCGATCACTTCGACCGTCCGGTTCACCGGGCCTTGTTCACCGCGCTGCGGAAGCTCCGACACGACGGTCACCCGGCGGCAGCGGCTGATGGACCGGTGCCGCTGTCGTGGGTGACCGACTCCGTCGTCGAGGCCGACCGTCACGTCCGAGGGCTGACCGCGGTGTACGCCCACACTCTGGTCTCGGCCTGCCCGCGTCCCGAGCATGCACCGGTGTACGGCCGCATGGTGCTGGAGGGGGCGATCCACCGGACCGTTGCCGAGCACGCGATCCGTCTCCACCAGGCGGCTCGGGTCGACGTCCTGCGGGGAGAGGTCGAGGGTGCGCTGCGGTCGGCGGATGTCCTGGCCGGGGTGCTCACCGATCTCGCGCGGCGCTGGGGTACCGAACCGCGTCCGGTCGCGCCGCCTGCCCCGCCGACCACCGTTCCGACCACGCCGACGGTTCAGGCCGACCAAGTTGCCGAGGACGAGCGTTTCCTGCTCGCCGTCCTCGCCGAGCAGCCGAAGGGCATGGAGGAGGTGGTGGGCTGGTTGCGGCCGGGGGACTTCGCCGACCCGGGCCACGGGCGGCTCTACCGGTGTCTCGGTGCCCTGCACCACCGGGGCGAGCCCATCGACCGGATCACCCTGCTCTGGGAGGCCCAGCGGCGGGGCCTCCTGGCGGACGGCACGATGTCGGGCGAGCAGCTCACCGCGATCTGCGACGGCGTAGGCCCCGGCAGCGCGGAATGGCTGGGTGAACGGGTCATGCGGTCCTCCGTGACCCGCACCGCAGCCGCTTCCGCGCGCGCCGTCCGAGCCTTGGCTCAGGACGAGGCCCTGGGCCCCGGGCCACTGATCAACCACGCGCTCTACGTACTCGGTCCGCTCGACGAGGTGCGCACCCGCTGGCAGTTGGCGACCGGCGACCCGCCTCCGGCGCCGAAGACCTCAGCTTCTTCGGACAACGTGCCTCGCCCCGCCCAGGTGCAGGCCGCCCTCGCCCGCAGCTCACCGAGCCTTCCCTCGCCACCCTCGGCACTATCCCAAGGTGCGCCCAGGTCAGCCGCCGTACGACCACGGTCCCTCGGCCCCAGCTGAAGCCTCCCTCCACGTCACTCCCTCTCCACTGGAACTCACCGTGAACACCACCCCCATATCCGACGCCCGAGCCCTGCGCACCGCAGCCGAGAACTTCGACGCCCTACGCGGCAAGCTCCCCTTCCCCGGAGATCCTCACCGCGGACCGGACAGCGTGACGGTCGCCAAGCAGATCTCGGAACTCGGCAAGAGGATCACCGCCCTGGGCGACGAGATCCTCATCCGCACCGTGTCTCCGGACCTGGACGCCCACACGGCCAGGGTCATCAGCGACTTCGCCGCCGCTGTAGAACCCGCCGGGGAGGTGGCCTCCGCGCTCGGCTCGGTGGCCCACCAGCTCTCCTTCCTGGAGCGAACCGAGCGCATGCGCGACCAGCCCGACGCGATGGATGCGCGCGAAGCGGCCACGCTGGTGATAGGTGACGCGCTCGGTCTGGCGGACGCATCCCTCCGGGACGCCTCCTACTCCCTTTACGCTGCGGCAGCAGCGGCGTCGCCTCCGCCCCGGCAGCTCCGGGCCGCCCGCAGCCGGTCCACAACCGCAGCCCCGCTTCCCGCCGCAGCGCCATCCACCGTTCCACCGGCTGCTGCTGCCCCGAGCCGGACCACACGGGGGCGGTGACATGGGGACCACCATCGTGCGCCCTCCGCTCATCGGCTCGCTCTGCTCGGGGTACGGAGGGCTGGACCTGGGCGTGCAGTCCGCCCTCGGCGGGACGCTGGCCTGGCACGCCGAGGTTGATCCGAACGCCTCGCGCATCCTGGCCCGCCACTGGCCGGGCGTCCCGAACCTGGGCGACATCACAGCCGTCGACTGGTCCCTCGTTCCCCGGGTGTGTGTCCTGACGGCCGGCTTCCCCTGTCAAAGACGTCTCCGTTGCTGGCCGCCGGGCCGGACTCAACGCCCAGACCCGCTCCGGGCTCTGGCTGCACGTCGCCCGTGCGGTCAATGCCCTCCGACCCTGCCTGGTTGTGATCGAGAATGTGCGCGGCCTCCTCACCTCACCCGCCGGTTCCCCTGGCGACGTGGAATTCTGCCCGTGGTGTCTGGGAGACACCGCAGGTCAGCCTCCTCTGCGGGCACTCGGTGCCGTACTCGGATCCCTGGCCGACCTCGGGTACGACGCGAAGTGGCTCGTGCTTCGTGCCTCCGACGTCGGGGCCCCGCACCGCCGCGAACGGACCTTCCTCGCCGCCTGGCCCACCGGAGACCCTGCTGAAGACGCCGACCAGCAACATCGGGAAGAACGGCGGCTCGCAGCATCCGTCGAAGCGGAAGAGCGGGGGGCACGGTCCGAACCTGGCCGACGAGGTCGAGTGGCTGCTGTTGCCGACCCCGAAGGCGTCGGACGGAATCAAGGGCTCGCCGCACCAGCGGCACGGCAACGGGGACATGACCCTGCCCAGTGCGGCGGCGTCGCTGCTGCCCACGCCGAGGGCCAGCGACACGGGGACTCCGGGCCGCCGCCCGGGGAAGGGGTGGCGTCCTCCCTTGTCGGCGGTGGTCCTGCCGCTCTGGACGGAGGAGTCGACGGAGTCCGCGGAGCGGACCGGCGATGGGGGCCGTACGCAGCAGCGATCACCCGATGGGAGATGCTCACCCGTCCCGTCCCCGAGCCCACCGATGCGGCCGGTCGGCTCCGTGCCGACTTCGTGGAATGGATGCAGGGCCTCGACGACGGCTGGGTCACCGCCACGCCGGGACTCGGACGACCGGCGCAGCTCACCGCGCTCGGCAACGGCGTCGTCCCTCAACAAGCGACTCGGGCAATGCAGTTGATGGCACCGCCCTTCCCTCGCTGTCCTCGCTGCGCGGGCGGATAGCCCCCTACTACCGGACCTTTCCGGCCGCGCCAAACTGCGGATTCTCCGGATCCTCTCGGGCATGTCGCCGTCTCACAGATGGAGCACGCCCCGATGTCCGACACCAACCCGACCACCCCCAGCCCCGAGCCGTTCCGCATCCCCGACGGGGATCTCGACGACCTTGCCAGCACCCTCGCCAAGACCATGGCCGAGGTCAGGCAGCACGGCGCCCTCCTCGACCGCCTCGGCTCCGACCCCGTACCCGTTGCCAGCCAGCACACGGATGACCTTCCGGAAGCCGAGGCGGCCGACGCCGCGCAGGGGGAGGGCCCCGCCTCGGTGTTCATCCTCGCCCTGGGCGGGGAAGCGTACGCCGCCGAACTCACCGCACTCAGCGACTGGGTGAACTACCTCTTCCTCCCCGTCTACGGCCGAGAGATCAGCTCCTCCCGTCCGTGGTGCGCGCGGTGGGACAAACACCCGGAGGCCGTCGCCCGGCTGCACGCGCTCTGGCTCGCGTGGCAGCAGCTCACTGATACCGAGGCCGGCCTGTCAGGTCCTTCGACCTGGCACCGCGACCACCTGGACCAGGCGCTGGTCCACCTCCGGGCCCCCGACGGCCCCTTCGCCGCGTGTACGACGAGCCCGACCCGGCCGAACCACCGAGTGCTGGTCACCCCGGCGCCCGAACAATCGGGAGCGACGGAATGAGCACGGAACTCGACTTTCACCTCGACGATCTTGCACCCGCCGACGCTGACTCCGAGTACGCGGAGCAACAGTTCTGGTCAGGCGACCTGACGGTCCTGACCGAGCACCACACCGCTCCTCACGGCTCACACTCCTACGTCGTCGCTCACGACGGGTCGGTCACGTGGGGTGTCCCCGGCGAGCCGCAGGTAGCCGCGATCAAGGTGGCGCGGGATCTCAGCCTCAACACGTTCACCATGGAGACGGCCTACCACGCCACGGTCCCCTTCGCCCAGAACTGGTTGATCGAGCACGGCTGCCCACCCGAGCAGATCACCGAAGTAGGCGCCGGATTCTCCACTCCCGCCGACGATCTCACCGTTCGTATCGAGGCACAGATCCGGGAGTCAGGCACGCGGTACGAGGTCATCGAGAGCCAGACCTCAGACTACGACCCGTGCGAAGCATGGACGTTGACCCGTGACGGTGAGGCCGCTCAGGCACCCGTTCGCCTCTTCCTCGAAGAGGGGGACTCCAACGCCCACACGTACACGCTGCGCGAGGGCACCTTCCCCGATGAGGAGACCGCTCTCCGCTGGCTGGACGACCGCAGCACCCCGCTGCCGCAGCCACCGGACCACCTCGGTGAAACTGCCGCTCTCCGGACCCGTGCCGCCCTCGCCCGCTCGGCCGGCAGCTCCGAGATACCGAAGACCGCCCCTGGAGCCCACCAGTCCGCGGCAGCCGTACCGGTACAGCGTTCGGTACAGGGGAGGCTGCTGTGAGCGCACGCTTCGCCTTCGCGGCGCATCCCGACGCCATTGAGGATCTGCGGAACCTCCCCGATCGCATCCGTGATCTGGCGCTGCTGGAGCTGCAGAACCTGGTCCACGGAAGCGACGACTGCCTACCCCTGAAGGGGCGTCTCGCCGGATACCACAAGGTGTACGTGGATCCGTCCGTCGCCTACCGGATGGTCATCCAGTTCCGCCCGGCCCCGCCCAGCTCGAACCACAAGCGCGAGGTCTACCTCGTTGCCGCCGGAAGCCGGAAGGACTACGCGGTCTACCGCTCCGCTCACCTCCGTACCGGCCCTGAGCGAGGTACCGAGGCGGACTCCCGTACGGCGGCCCGGGTGCAGGCCGCCCGCGCCCGCTCGCCCCTTGCGATCCAGTCAACGGCTGCTCCGTCGACCTCTCCAGCAGCAGTCCAGTCTCCGGCCGCTGCCTCTCGAAAGGCTCCCCAGCGATGACATCCGATCACGCCCCGCTCACGCGTACCGAACTGGCGAGCCTGCTCACCGATGCTGCGCACCGCGTCTCCGGGATCCTCACCGCCGACTATCCGACGGCCGCCAGCCGCTCCTACCTGCATCCCGTACTCGGTGCTCTGTCTGCCGGGCCCCAGGTGATCTGCGAGCTGAACGACCGGCTCGAAGAGTTCGTGGCCGACGATCCGCTCCCCACGACACCGGCAGGTCTCTTCACCCTGGCCTCCTACGCCTCCGCCCTGGGATGGCTCACCGAGTCCCTGGCCGAGCTGACCGCTTCGGTCGACCGGGTCTGCACACGCGTCGGCATCCCCACGGAGCCACCGGACTCCGCCTTCTCCGCCCCGGCCAGCATGAAGCAGGGCCATGACTTCGACTTCAGTTTCAGCGCGCTGGAGTTGGAGGCGATCCGTACTGCGGCCGACGCCGCCGGTCTCGCGCCGGACGACTACGTCGAGGTGCTCTCCGAGTCCTTGCTCGCTGCCTCCCGGATCACCGACGCCTGTATGGAAATCTCCGGCGGCCTTCTCGAAGACGCCACGTACGTCCTCGACGAGGTGACTGACCACGTCCGGCTCGGCGACGGTCCCGACAGCCTTCCCACCCTGGTCCGCTCCCTGCTCGCCCGGATGGAGACGGCCAAGTGAACCCCTACGACCCGAACACCGAGCCCGGTACGCACTTCGTCGCCGACGCGCTCGGTATCTCGAACGTCAACATGCTCAACACCACGTATCGTCCTGCCGATCCGCTGTACCGAGCCTCGACTCGGGTGATCACGTCCGCGTACGAGCTGAACGAGCAGCACGACCGGGTGACGGTTGCGGCCAGGGATGCCTTCCCGCTCCTCGAATCCATCGGGCGCGGCGAACTCGGCAGGGCCCGCACTTCGTACGCGTTCCTGCGAACATCGGTCCCGAAGCTCGGAGAACTCCTCACCAAGCAGGATCGGGCATACGACCAGCTCATCGAGGCCGTCTCCGCGTACCAGCGCCTTCTCCCCGGTCCGGATACCGAGCCCTCGGCGACGAAGGCCCACGAGGAGAACCGGGAACAGCGTGTCGGCCGGGACGACGACTGGGCGATAGAGGTGAAGCGCCAGATCAAGGCGCTCGAAGTGGTCGAACTTGGCGATCTACGCCTGTGCCGGACCGCGCTCGGTGAGGAGCCCTTCCTCTCTGACGGGACGGGCCGACGTCCCCAGGTGCTGCCCTCGACCGTCCGGCGGATGATCGCCGACGGGCTACTGCACCAGGACACCAGCGAGAGCCCGTACCGGCCGGGGCAACTCCTCTCGCTCACGTCCCGCGGCGAGGCCGCCCTTGGTGCGGCTCGTACGGCGACGTCGCGTGTGGCCGCTGCCCTCGGCCGCAGCGGTGCCCCGGCGAACCTTGGCCGCCCTGCCCGCCCAGCTGCAGCCCCCACCGCCGGTATCTCCAGCACGGCTTCCCACCCCCGCTCACGATGACCCCTACCGGAGAGAACGCACTCATGCCCAGCCCCACGCAGCCCCCCGCCTTCTCCTTCGACTCGGTCGACCCTCAGCGCATCGACCACGCGATTGCCCGGATCGGGCCAAAGTGGACCACCTGGTCGACGATGATCCTCGCCCAGGAAAACCGCCCCATGCGGGTGCGCGAGATCGCCGCCCAGCTCCCCTTCGTCGGCGAGCAGTCAGTAAGCCAGCGGCTGATGTACATGCACGCCGACGGCTTGATCACCCGTTCCGATGTCCGTCGTCGGGGCACCTACCAGCTCAGCGCGCTCGGCGAATCACTCGCCCCCGTGCACCACACCTTGTCGGACTGGTCCCGGGCCCACTTGCCGCTCCAGACGATGGCCGAAGCCGAACGCGTCGAGGACGCTCTGGGCCGTCTAAACCTTCGGCACACGACCGGCGTTATCCAGGCCCTCGGCACCAACGGCCCTCTGCGGTTCAGTCACATCGCCGAGGAGATCGGCGTGGACCGACCCTCCGCCCGGCAACGGCTTCTGCGGATGCAGGCCGACGGCCTAGTCGGACGCGCCGGTTCGCACCACGGCGCCCCCTACGTCCTGACCGATGCCGGCCAGTCGCTGGGGGCCGTCTACGCAACCATTGAGCACTGGAGCGAACCCTTCACCGCGCTCAAGACCTCGTCGAGCCCCGTCCACGTCGCGGCGGCCACGCGGACTCACACGAATGTCCCGCTGACGGGGGACGGTGCCCGGACCGCAGCGGCCCTGCGCCGGAGTGCCGCCGCGCCGAACGACCTGTTCAGCCACGCGACGCAGCCGCAACCGCGGGTGTCGGCGGCTGTCACCGCCCGGTCGGCCCCGGGCCGGGGGCGGTGAGCCGGGTGGTGGTGCTGAGAGCCAGTGCCGTCTCGCCGCTGCTACCGCGTCCGCGTGCGCCCCAGCACTTCACCCTCCCGCGCACGCGGGCGCGTTCCCCTCCTACGTGCCCGGAGTCTCGACCATGAGCGTCCAGCAGCCCAACGACAACTATCTGTACCAGGAGGTACTGGTCAGCCCGATGTACCTGGCCGGTTCCAACGGAGCCGGAGACGCCGGCTTCGCCCCTGTCGCTCACTGGCCGCACCACTACCTTGATGACGGTCCCTGCCAGCTCCTCGTCACGTCGCCCGACCAGAGGATCCGTATCGGCTGGTTCGGCGACGACTTCGAGCTGTGGAAGATCGCCGCATCCGAGGAAGCCGTCTCCTCACCCCGCTGGACAGCGACCTTCAACCATGTCACCCCGGCCGAGATCGTCGCCGGGCTGACCACCGCTCTCGCTCACGACTACGCCGAAGCCGATGCGTACGAGGGCAACGGGCGCTTTCTGGCGAGCCCCTCATACCGCTGGGCCGACGCCGTCCAGCCGCTGACCGATGCCGGCTGGACCCGCCACGGCGGGGCCGAACTCGGCACCGTCGAGATCACCGCCCCGGACGGACAAGCAGGCGTCCTCATCGACAACCGCCTCTCCCGTCGTGATGACGAAGCCGTCACCCTCTGGTCGGGTCCACCCGGTTGGGGCACCCGTGCGGAGGCCATCTTCTCGGCCCGTACGCCCACCCACTTGATCGCCGCGACGGCAGCCGTCATGGCCGATCCAGCCCCGGTGATACGCGAGCGCCACCAGATCCACCGTGAGGTGGCACACCTGGTCTCGCTCACCACCGTCACTCCGAGCACGCCCCAGGTTCCCCGGGCGCCCACTCCCCTCGACGTACGCCGCACTGCTGTCACGCAGGCCGTCCAACGCGCCGCGCGATTCCCCCGGACGGCCGCTGACCTCAGGGTCATGGCCGCCCGAAGCCGCACGTCGGCTTCGGCCCTGAACCCGTCCGGGAGTCCCGCGCCTGCTCTCGCTGCCAGGCCGTCGGCCAGCGCGTCGCCCCCGCGCCGCAGCCGCTGACCCCTGCTCCTCTTCCGGAACACCGCCTCTCCCCCCTTCGAATACCGGGAGTTCCGCCATGCCCGACGCCACCGCACTCGACCAGGCCACAACCATGATCGAGGAAGCCTGGGGCCGTCCGATCGAAGCTCTGGAGTCGATCGCGGTCCGCCGCCCGACCGCCGACCCTCTCCTACGCTCGGTCATGCACATCCGCTCGGCCCTCCTGGTCACCGCGGACAGCTCCGTGGCCGTGCACCAGGAGCGCCTGCACGCCCTCACCCGTCCCGGCCACGCACCGGCCTTCTACGACCTGCAACGCATCACCAGCTCCGCAGCCGACCTTCGCGTCGCCCAAGCCGAAAGCCGTACGGCCCTTCAGGCGATCAGCCATGTGGTCCAGGCGCGTGAAGCCGCCGCGACGGCGGACCGGGCCCCATCAACCCGGTTGGCTCAGGCCGCTGTTGCCCGCTCCAGGGGCGATCAACACGTCCTCGGCCAGGTACCGGCCCAGGCCGCTCCTTCGGCCGTCGTCGGGCCGCCGGCGCCTGGCCCGGGGCCACGTCGCTGATCGATCAGTCGTGGTCCTCGTCGCGGTGGGCGGGATCGCTCTGGCCCACCGTGCGCATCCAGATGCCGGAGCCCACCGCGCGGGCCAGCTCCTCCACCGTCAACTCGACGCGATATCCGTCAGCGCTGCGGTCCAGAACCACCTCGCCGTCGTCCCACCGCGCCTCAGGCTGGACGCCGACAGCCCACTGGCCATCGGCGACCATCGCGATATCGCCCACCGTCCACGGTCGCCCGGCTGCGCGGACCTTGTGCTCCAGCCCGGTCCCGACCTCGTGTCTGCTCGGCTTCGCCATCCCTACTCCCCCTTCGGCCCCGTGCGGCCCTTTGCCGCAACCCCAGTACGACAACTCCCTTCGCCGTTCCATTCCCGGCGCACGGCCCTGATGGCGTCGGCCAGTTCGCCCACGGCAGACGCCGCTTCCTGGGAATCGACTACGTACTCCGCCACACCTCATGTCAACGTACGGGTGTTGGGAAAACCGCAGGTCAACGAAGGGATCGTTCAACGGTGACCACCTCCGCCACCCTCCTGCCCGCCGTCGTCCGCCCGGCCCAGGAAGACCGCTGCTGGCTCTCCTCCGACCACTGCGCCGGCCCTGTTCTCGACCTCCTCAACAGCCTCGGCTGGGCCGTCGTCGACACCCCGGAGGCCAACGTCCACGCAACCAGCCCGGACGGTCACGTCTACGTCGGCTGGCTCCCCGAAGACCCCGCCGCCTGGAAGCGCGACATCGTCTGGCGCGTCCAGGTGCTGCCCGCCGACGGCGCTCCGTGGGTTCAGGAGTTCGGCATCCACACCCCCTCCGAAGCCGTCGCCGGATTCCTCGCCGCCCTCGTCGCCCACTCCTCGCACTGACCGCCGAACGACCAGAGCGAGCCGACAACGACCCGCCCACCCCGGCAGACCCGCCGATCCTCTTCTTCCTGACCGAAAGGCGTTGAAATGACGTTCTACTCCGATGACCTCGTGAGAATCGCGAACCACATCGTCGGCTCCGGCACCGCCGTCTTCGCGGCGTACGACGCCATCGCGGGGTCCGGCATGGCCTCGCGCGGTATCCCTCAGGTCTGCTGCGGGGTGTTGCTGGTGTACACCGCCGGGATCTTCCAGGACTACCTCCGCCGACGCGACACCCGTGTCGTCGCCTGCCTGTCTGCGAACCCCAACGCACCCCTCTCCAAGATCAGTTCCGCTACTGGGCTGAACCACGATCGCGTCGCCAGCTCGCTTCAGCGCCTGATCACCGACGGCCTGGTCATAGCGGAGACCGGACCCTCCACTCCGGCCCGGCTCTACCGGCTGGCCCACTGACTCCTCCGTCACCGGGCCGCCCATCGCGCCGTGGCACGCCAGCGGCGGCGCGACGCCTTCGCATGACGGCGCGCTCCCCACACCTGTCACTCCGGATGCCCGTCTACACCTCCCACGAGGAGCCGCCTCACCATGACCTTCCGCGCCCCGCTCACCAACCATCACGCCGACGGGACTCTCTGCCCGGCGGACCACAAGCACACCAGCTCCGGCAAGCCACTCCACACCGACTGCCCCGGCCGCGCGTACACCCGCGCCGTCTGCTCCTGCGGCTGGAGGAAGGAGGAGTCCGGCAAGGGCTACGTCAACGAGTGCCGCAAGCGGCACCTCGCCAGCCACGCCGAGGGGCAGAACGCCCCCTCGGCATCCTGACCCCTCATCCCGTACCGCTCTCGGAGGTCCTCTTGCCCCACTACCTGACCGTCGGACACCTGCTTCGCCAGCTCCAAGACCTGGACCCCGGCCTGCCGATCCGCCTCGCCATCAACCCCGACTTTCCTTTCACCCACTACCTGGGAGCCGAGATCGTCGTCCGGGACGGCAAAGCGTTCATCGCCGACGACGGCCAGGAGGACTACCTCCCGCCCTCCGTCAGCGATGCCCTGGCCTGGGCCTGACCGTCACACGAACCACCTCGGAGGCTCATATCCCGTCGCGATCCCGCTCACCGCAGACCCTTCCGCTGCACCGCCTTGCCGTACGCCCGATGCCAGACGACGTGCGCGGTGCGCTCGTCCAACGCGTCTCCGGCCTGCCCGACGGGCCGCTCGACATCTCCTGGCTCGCCGCCGGTACCCCGAGACTCCCTCAGGGCCGCGTGCGCCTGCACTGGGAGCCCGCCTCCCACACAGGTTGGGACGTCACCGCCCACCTGGGCCTGGCCACCACCGAGGTGCACCTCGCTTCCTGGCCCGCCGCCCCGGACGACTGGCCGCACCTGGTCCGCCCCACCCTCCACGAGGTGCTCGGCCTCTGCGCCGCCCTCGCAGTCGCGACCGCCGCCCTCGACCTCTCGCACCGCCTCGCCCACGTCTGACCGAACCGCAGAAGGCCGCCCCACGCCGATCAGGCAGGGGCGGCCTTGCCGTACGCCCAGCCACCTGATGCGTACTCTCGTCCTGACCGACATGGAGGATCCGATGTCCGACGAAAAGCGGCTCTGGGGATATTGAGGAGGCGCTGCCCACCGGGGCATCAGCGTCCGCACCGCCCGGAACCGGAACCGGAACAGCCTGGGCAGCCTGTCTCCCTCTGGCTCAACACCGTCTCCCGCACGAGGAAGCTCATGAACAGGCTGTTCATAGGCTCGGCGCTGCTCAGCGCTGCCGGGGCGGTCACCGCCATCGTCGCCGCTGTCCAGGACAACTACGCCGTCTGCAGCGTCGCTCTGTTCGCCGTGGCGTCCGGTGGCATCGGTGCCTACGTCGTCAGCCGGTACCAGGATGCCGCAAACGACCGCACCGTCCTCCACCGACTACGAGTGTCTCCCCACCAGCCCGTCGACGTTCTCGCGAGCGAACTGGGGCTTCGCCCTGCTGCAGTTCGGCTCAGCATCTACCGCTTGACCAGTTCCGGCGAGCTTCGCTCGAACGCCGGTTCCTCTGAATAGGGCAGGTTGGGCCTCTAGGCTCAGGGCATGACCGCCTCACCCACGCCATCGCCACCCTTCCCCTCACTGGACAGCGCCGTGCTCCGACTGGTCGTCGGCAACGCCATCGCGTCGGTCAGAAGCGGTGAAGCCTCGGTGGAGGAGGCGATCCTGCACGCCGCTGTCCACGGATGGTACGAGGGCCATATTGAGGGCGAGGACGAGTGCCCTGGCTGCAGCTTCCGGGGTCAGCTACCGAGAGACGGAATCGATAGCTGACCAGTTATGACGAGAAGGGGCGACACCCGTCGGTGTCGCCCCTTCTCGTTCTGCGCTCGCGCTCGCCTAGTCGAGGTACGTGCCGGCGAAGGCCCCGTCGAACCCCAAGGCGGCCAGGCCCTGCTCGACGCTGGAGTAGATCGTTCCGTCCGGGATCGCGATTAGGGCGTCGAAGTCGGCGCGGCTGATCTCGGGTTCGAGCCACTGGTTGCTGCAGCGGCAGCAGACCCAGACGTCGCGCCCGTGGTTGATGAGCAGCCAGTCGCGCCGGGCGCGGCAGGCAGTGCACGTCACCGGGATCCCGCGAAGGGCGAGTTCGCGAGGGTGGCTGAGGCAGCGCGTCGCGCCGGGGCCGCTGGGCGGCTGCGTCTCGTATGCGAGTTGCAGCAGGGGATCGGTGCCGGCGGGGAGGACCGGCTGCGCGGGTGTCGACTCCGCGGGTCGGTCGGTGGTTCTGAGCACGAGCGTCATCTCCCGTTCGAGGTCCTTCTGTTTCCATCCGTAACAGCCGGTGGAACCGGTTGTCCAGGGACTTCTCGGTGTCCGGCGGGCCGATGGCCAGCCCGCCGGATCTTCGTCAGCGGCGTGGTGGGCGGTTTCGTGGAGTAGGGGCGACGGGGCGAACTCCGGTCGCTGGTGTCGTTCGGTTGCTGGTGCGGTTGGCCGAGGATTTCGGGTTGCTGGTGCTGTCCTTCGGGCGGCGTGGAGTCGCGCCCGGGTGGGCGGGGAGCTGGGCGATGCGGCGCAGGCGCCAGACCAGGACGTCATTGACGTCTGTGGCGGTGTCGAGTTCGCGCATGTCGATGGCCTGACGAAGGAGAGCTTCGGGGTCGTGGCCTGCCTGCTCGGCCTGGGCGAGGGTGGCGGCCAGGGCGTCGGTCTTCGCCGGTACACCGTCCTCTCGTACGCCATGGTTCGTTAGGGCGGCGCGAATGGTGGCCTCGTACGCCCGCCGTTGGGCGTCGGGGAGGGCGCGGCCTTGCTCGTGCAGTGTTCGCATCGGGGTGGTGGCGGCCTGTCGGTAGGCGGTGCGCAGGTGCTCGGCGGTCTGCCGGGAGGCGTGGGCCTGCTGGGCATGTCCCCGGGCGGAGTGCCAGTGGGCGGCGGCGAGGGTGACCAGGACGAGGGTGGAGAGGAGCATGGCGGTGGTGCCGCCGTCCTCGCCCCGGCCGAGCGCGCCGCCGGCCCGGATGATTCCTCGTGCGGCGGAGCGGAGTGCTCGGGTGTCGGCGCGTTCCGCCTGGACGTGGCTGCGGGTCGCCCGTTCGAAGGTTCGGGCGGCGGCGGCCAGCTCGGTGCGGGTCGCGGCCGGTGAGGTCTGTGCGACGGCGTCGAGGAGTTCTCCGACGCCGACGAGCTGGGCGGCGGCTTCTCCGTCGTCACCCTGGTCGAGGAGGACGGTGGCACGTTCGGCGATGGCGGTGGCGCTGCGTCGTTCTCGGGCAGGTGGGGACGAGTCCGCTCGTCCGCCCGAGGCCGGGGTCGCCGTGTGTTCGACGGTGCCGTCGGCCAGCCTGCGTCGGATCTTGGGGAGGGACAGGTCGGGGGAAAGTTTGGAGCCGGGGTACCAGACCGGTTCGGCGTCGCGGTTGCGGTCGCCGGGCAGGGCGACGTTGTAGCCGAGCGCGTCACCGGATGGGGCGTGGCGCACTTTCACCCGTAGGCCGGCCTCGTGGAGACGGGTGAAGAACTCCTTCTCGTCTTCAGCTCCGGCGAGGGCCCGGCGTACGGCTTCGCGGAGCGTCTCCCGGGGGGTTTCGGGGCGGCCGGTGCGTTCGGCTTTGAACTTCTCGGCGCTGGTGGGGTTCTTCGCTGCGGTGCCGTCTCCGGCGTTGAGGCGCCGCAGGCCCATCTCTTTTTCGATGCGGCGGCATTCGGCCTGGGCCTTGTTGAAGTCGTAGTTCAGGCGTGGGTTGCGCAGGTCTCCTCGGACGAGGGTGGCGACGATGTGGATGTGGTCTGCCGCGTGGCGGACCGCGATCCACCGGCAGCCGTCGGGATCCCCGTCCGGTGCGATGCCGGTGGCGTGGACGATGCGCTGGGCGACGGCGTTCCACTCCTCGTCGGAGAACCGCCGGTCCCCGGGGGCCGTGCGGACCGAGCAGTGCCAGACGTGCTTGGCGGGCGCTCGGTCTCCGGCCTGCTTGACCCGCAGGTCCAAGGCGGCGGTGAGCCGGGCGAGGGTGACCTTCGGATCGGGATCGGGGCTGGTGTCGCGGCCGGGATCCGGGGCGAAGCCGTCCCACGAGCCGACGAGGTGGGCGTCGGTGTGCTCCTCCCGTCGCCCGGGGCCGTACAGGTAGACAAGCAAGCCGTGGGTCCGGGAGCCGCGTCCGATGTCGGGAACCATCACAGCCGCCTGTTCACCAAGTTGTTCGCCGCGTCGTCGACGCGGGCGAGGAGCCGGAGGAGCCTGCTCAGCGCGTGGTCGAGTTCGCCGGGGCGGGGCTGCCCGCCTGCATTGAAGACGTAGGCGATCTGGTTGATGTTGTTGCCGATTCGGGCCAAGGCCGTTCGTAGCGCAGCGAGTTCGTCGATTGCCGCGTCCCAGCGTTCGTTGGTGTGCAGGGCGGTCGAACCGCGGGCGGCGGCGAGGCCGGCACCAGCGAGGAAGCGGGCGACGGTGATGCCGCGCTGCGTGGCAGCGGCGGCGATCTCGGCTTTCTCGGTGTCGGAGAGGCGGGTCGTCGTCTTACGGGTGCGCTCGCTGGGGTTGCGGGTGCGGCGGCGCGGTTTGCGGTCGGGGAAGGTGGGCGTGCTCGGGCTCGGCTGCTCGCGGTGGTCGTCGCGGTCGGCTTCTCCTCCCGTGACCGGCGCCCCCTGGTGCCGGTTGCCCGGCTGGTCCCCGTGCGCCCTCGCTCGGGGACCAGCCGGGCTTCCCCCGCCCTCCTGGGCGGGGGCAAGTGCGTACGACGGGCCGTAGGACCGTCGTACGCGATAGCTTGCTCCGCCAGGAGCCGTGGTGAGGTCACGCTGCTGTCCAGCGGGGGTGGCCACCGGGTCGTTGGTGTTCACCGGCTCGTCTCCGGGTCCTGCTGCTGGATTTCGTGGACGAGGTCCGCGATCCAGTCCATGGCCAGGACCGGATGGTGCAGGGTCCAGGGCCGGTCATTCTGCGCGCGTTGCACGATCCAGGTGGTGTCGGGGCCGGACTGAGCGCGGTGGAGGTGGCCGCGCTGGTGCAGGACGGTCAGCCAGGAGTCGACTTCAGCGGGGGTGGCCGGGTGAGTGCGCATCAGGTGTACACCGCTTCTGCTCGGGGGAAAGGTGGGGCGGCCGGGGTGAGCTGCTCGGTCACCCGCTCCGTGAAGTCCGATCAGGTTCGGGCGGAACTGACCGGCTGACCGTGCTGTTTGCGGAGCTGGGCCATCAGGGTGGTCAGGGTGTCGCTGGAGAGCGGGATCTGCTGACCTCGGATCGCCTCGGCGACCACCTTGCGGGTCAGTTTGTCCTCGGCCCTGACCGCTGACCGAGCGATCTTCAGTAGCTCCTCGGTGTCCGGGTCAGGTCGCCGGTCACTGGCTGTCCGGGCCTGGCGGTCAGTGGCCGACGGGCCGGTCACCGTCGGAGTGACCGGTAGGGCGGCGGCGACCGGCCCCGGGCTGTCCAGGTCACCGGTCACCAAGGTGGTGTCGTCGGAGCGGTCAGTGACCGGCCGCGCAGTGTCCGACTGTCCGGCCAGGTCAGCGGCCTCGTGCGGCTGACTCCGGTCACCGGTGACCGGGGCGCTGCTGTCCGCCGGAGCCCTGTCCCCGCTCAGCGACCGGGAGGCGGAGATCGGCTTGTCCAGGGAGAGCGGCAGCCGGTCGGTCCGGGCCGTGACCGGCTGACCGGCCTCCGGCTGTTGACCGACCCGGTCGGTCCGGGTGACCTCTGCGCCGCTCCGGTTGGCCTGACCAAAGTCCTCGCGGTCACTGTCCTTGACCGGCCCCCGGGCGATGAGGATGTAGAGGTGGACAGCTCCGGCCAGGGCCAGCGGGGCGATGGTGGACAGCACCGCGACCACCGTGTCTCCGAGCCGGAGGCCGGTGCCGGCGACCGCATCCTGGTTGATCCGCACCGCGTGGAGCGCGTTGGCCCAGATGCTGGCGGCGGTGGCCGTGCCGACGAGCGTCCAGACGTAGAGCCGGGCGCGCAGCGGGGCGTCGCGTAGGACCAGGAGCGCGCGGACGCCGTAGGCGATGAACCCATCGATCACCAGCGGGAAGATGAAGGTCAACAGGCCCCGGACGTGGATGGCGACGGCCATCTGCTGGAGGGCGTCGTACGACAGCGCGCACCCCGCGCCACCCAGAGCGATGACCACCGTGCGGTCCCAACCGGATATGTGCGCCGCCTTAGGCGCGCTCGCGGTGCTCATGCCGCCGTCCCGAAGTCGTCGCGGCGCAGGCGCTCGCCGCTGGTCTCGGGTGGCGGGGTGTTCGTGGCGGGCTGGTTCAGGGTTCGGTTGCGCTCGGCCCGCCGGATCTCGCGGTATCGCTTCTTGGCGTGCTCCTCGGTGACCTTCAGGAGCCAGGCCAGGCGCTGCTCGCTCACCCCGTGGCGGTAGGCCGCGTGCTCGACCGCGCGGCGCTCCGTATGGGTGAGGTGCACGTCGCGCCCGGCGATGGTGGCGTTGACGCGACTGTAGTCGAGGCGGCTGGCGAGCTTCTCGTGCAGCGGCCCGCGCTCCTCTTCCGTCAAGCCGCCTCGGATCCCGTCGGTGTCACCCCCTTCGAGAGCGGCGTCCAGGCAGGTTCGGCGGACCGGGCACTGGCCGCACAGGGCCTTGGCCGTGGCGATCTTGGCGGTCTCGTCGGGCTCGGGGAAGAAGACTTCGGGGTCCACCGGGTTGTGCTCGGTGCCCTGACAGACGGCGTCGGCCTGCCAGGTGTGGTCGCCGAGCTGACGGTGGCGGACAGGGCTGTTCATCGTGCTGGTCATGCGGGTTGCTCCGATCGCTCTCCGTGCGCAGGGGCGTCGGCGGAGAGGTGCGCTGGTCGTGAAGTTGCTCGTGGCGGCGCGCAGAGGGGCGCGGCCCGGAAGTGGTGACCTGCGGCAGGTCAGGCTGCTGCGCGGTAGCGTCTGCGGTCGAGCGGCTCGAACTCGACCCGGGTGGTCATCTCCGCGAGTCGGGAGGCGACGCGGTCACCGAGGTAGGAGCGGAGGTCCTTGATCGCCAGGTTGGTGGTGATCAGGGTCGGGAGCATGAGGTTGTACCGGCGGTTGATCAGCCGGTACGTGATTTCCTCGACCCATTCGCTGGCCTTGGCCGCGCCGAGGTCGTCGATGATCAGCATCGGGCAGCGGCTGACGGCCGCCAGCTCCCGCTCGCTGTCGACCCCGGGCCGGGGGCGGAGATCGGCGTAGAGGTCGGCGGCGGTGGTTGCGCGCCAGCGCACGCCGACCCCGCTCTGCACCAGCGCTCGGACCGCGCCGTACGCCTGGTGCGTCTTGCCCGCGCCGACGACTCCGGCCATCAGGAGGCTGGGCCCGGTGGTGACTTGCCGCCGGGCTCCCCGGCTGGGGGCGACGGCCGCCTCGGTGACCTTCCCGACCCAGTCCAGGACTGTTGGGTGGTCGGCGACGGCTGCCTGATAGCGCGGGGGCATCCCGGCCAGGAGGGCGTCGAGCGGGGAGTACGGCTCGGGGTCGTCGGGGAGCGCGGCGGCGTCGGCCGGGTCGATGTTGCGGGCGGCCAGGATGCTGGCCATGCGCTCCAGGGTGCCTTCATTGCCGAGGAGCTGCGGTTCGCGGTGACGGGTGTGCATCACAGCTCCTCGGCGTAGGCGGCGGAAGCGTTGGCCGGGTTGGTCCACGCCTGGTGGGCGGGCACGTTAGGCCGGATTCCCGGCCGCGCCAAACCGCCGGGACGAGCGTTCATCGCCTCGTTGACCATGCTGGTCAGCACGCTCGGGTGCCTCGGGTTGGCCGCGAAGTTCGCCAGCCCGGCCCGGATGTGCTCCGGTGCGATGCCCTCGTCCAGGAGCTTCTTGGTGATCCGCCCAAGGTGTCCGATCACGTCGTTCGGGGGGCGCTGGTCGCACCCGGCGACGTACTCGCCGACGAGGTCCTTGGCGGAGACGCCGGCTGCGGGCGCTGTGCGCCCTGTAGGGACAAGAGATCCAGGATCCAAGATCCTAGATCCAGGCGCCGAACCTTCGGAGAGGCTTCGGGGAAGGCTCGGGGAGCCCTCGGAGAATCCGGTCTGACCTGCACTCTTAGCACCAGCCCGCCCCGCTGTGCCGATCGCGCCGTCGGCAGCCTCCTGTCGGTCGGCGACAGGCTCGTCTGCGTGGTCCGGCGTCGTCGAGGCGGGTACGGCAGGCAGATCGAGGGCTCGGGGTTCCCTCCTGGAGGTCTCGGCGAGTCCTCGGGGAGCCGTGGTCGCCCCCTCGGTCCGCCGGGTACAGGAGCCCTTGCACGGTGCGCACCGGTCGGCAGCCTGGTGCTGCGGGCACGAGGGCAGGCGCGACTGGCTCGCCTTGTCGATCTTCTGGTGCTCGGACCAGGTGACGATGTGGAGGTAGCGGCGGCCGTCGCATCCGGTGTATCGGCAGATCAGACCGGCGTTCGCGAGCTGGTGGAGGTCGTCTTCTACATGGACCGAGGTGTGCTCGGCGCGCAGAGGCCAGAGGAGCCCTGCGATGATCGCGGCGTTGTCCCGGTGGCGACCGTGGTCGTCGGCCTGGGTGAGCATGCCGAAGAAGGTCCGCTCGGCCGTCACGGTCACTTCGGCGAGTGACTCGGAGGTGAACGCCTCCGGCTTGATCGTTCGTATCCTGGGCACGTCAGCGGCCCCGCTCGGCGGCGACCGAGTCGCTGCGGCTGAGGGTCGCGTCGGCCAGGCGGAAGGTGTGCGGGCGGGTCCAGTCCTCGTCGGGCCAGACCCTCAGGATCCAGCGGGCGGCGACCCTGGATGTCGTCCGGCCCAGCTCCATCGACCTACCGGCCTCGTCCTGCACGATCGTGTGCGGGTGGGGCCACACCTGCGCCGGGTCGGTGAGGCTGACCCGGATAGTGGCTGCGCCCGGCATCATGTCGGCGAGTTGGGCGGCAAGGCGGTGTCGGCGGCTGGTGTCCGGGCAGGCCGGGATTCCGCTCGGCATGGCAGGCATGCGATACTCCGTGGTTTGTAGGAGCGCGGCGCGGTGGTTCTCGTGCAAAAGCCCGCCGCCCGCGAGATGTGAATCGGCGCCCTTCGGGGTGCCGGCCCGGCGCTTGGGAGCTGGTAACTCCCGGGCGCCGGTTCTTCGTTGCTTCGTCGTGTTACGGGCCGTTGGCGCGCATCCCCGCCCCCTCCCCGACCCGTGTTCGGTCGGCACCCCCTCGTGCCGGGCGCGCGAAGGAGGTGTTCTCCTCCCCAGCCTCACGCCCTCGGCAGGCACGCAGCCTGGCCGGGAGGGATGCACGGCATCCCGTTTTTCGGTAGTCTGAAGCTATCCCGGTTCGCGCGAAAGGTCAACGAGCCGATAGTTCTTCGACTCGCACGAAAAAGAGGTCTCGATGCCAGCTCGCCACTTCGACAGAACAGTGGTGCGCGCCGTGCGACGGGCTGCAGAGATCCCGCAGGCCGAGGTGGGCGCTGCCGTCGACGCTGCGGACTCAACCGTGGCGGGGTGGGAGTTGGGCTCAAGCGTCCCGGACCAGGAGAAGCTGCCGGGCATCGCGCGTGTACTCGGGAAGCCTCTGGATGAGCTGTTCCCCCGTAAAGGCACGCCCGACCTGATCGACTTGCGGTGCGACGCGGGCCTCCACCGGTACGAGGTGGCGAGGTTCATCGGCACGAAGAGCGACGGCCCGGTGGCTGCGGCCGAGAACGGCGTACGGCGGCTCAAGGAGAAGTACGTGCCGAAGCTGGCAGCGGCGTACGGCGTATCGGAGAAGGCGCTGGAGGAAGCTCAGGAGCGCTCGTTCGGGAACACCGTCGAAGAAGCCGGGGACGAGAGCATCGCTGGCGCCGAGGCCGAGGAGTCTCCCCGTACGCTCGGGGAGAAGATCAGCTTCCTGTTGGAGCACTCCTACCCTGCGGGCGCGGCTCCAGGGGACGAGGAGATCGCGGAGGCGGTGAACCGGCATGCCGGGTCAGAGGTTGTCAGGGCCAATGAGGTTGAGGCACTCCGAACAGGTACTGGCGTCGCCGACAGCCTTCCCCCGGTTGTCCTGGAGGGGCTTGCCGAGTTCTTCGGCGTCGAGCGCATGTACTTCGAGCCGGACGAGGCCGTCGCCCGTCAGGTGTACCAGGGGATTCGTGTGTTGCTCGCATCCCGGAACGGGAAGATCGGACGGGTTCGGGCTCGTGGCCTCGGCCCGGAGGGCCTGTCGCCCGAGGTTCTCTCGCTCCTGACGGATTTGCAGGCCGAGTTCGAGAAACAGGTCGGCTCCGAAGACGCCAAGTAGGACCCTGCCCTCCGGAGCCTCCGGAGGGCAGGGCTCGGTCAGCCCGATTACTCGGCTGGTGCGTTCGGTTCGTGTCGCCGACCGGAGGCGAATACGGCCTTGATGTTCTTGAGGGCGTCGAGATCCGAGAGCGGGTCCCCGTCGACAACGACGAGATCCGCTCGGTAGCCGGGAGCAATGCGGCCCGTTGTGGAGCCGAGCCCCAGGGCTGTGGCTGCTGCGGTCGTCGCCATGTTGATGATCTCGGCGTTCGCCAGGCCGAGGTGGGCGTAGAACGAGAGGGCAGGTACCAGGCCGCTGAAGGTGGCACGCTGCACTCCGGCGTCCGTACCGGCGATCAGCTTCACACCCGCGTCTGCCATCTGACGTACCAGGTCGAACATCGCGGCGGCGCGCTCCTCGCCGAAGATCGCGGGGAGCATCCGCCAGTGGGGGCTTACCGCTGGGCAGACGGTGATGTCGCGGTCGATGATCTGCTGCACCACGTCCCGGCGGAAGTCGAGGCCGTCGCCGGTCATCCACGTGCAGTGCTCGATGGTGTCCACTCCGGCCTCCACGGCTGCGGCGATGCCGTCGGCTCCGTGCGCGTGGGCCGCGACGGGGACGCCTGCCGCGTGAGCCTCATCCACGAGAAGTCGCAGTTCCGCTGCGGAGAACTGGGATTCGTGACTTGCGGGCCCGCCCCGGGTAAGGCCGCCACCAGTGACCATGCACTTGATGACCCCAGCGCCTCGTTCGAGGTTGAGGCGGACGAGGGCGCGGATCTCGGCTTCGCCCGAGACCTCACCGCCGAGGAAGTGGCAGTGTCCGCCGGGGGTAGTCAGGGGCGTGCCTGCGGAGACGATCCTCGGTCCCGGCGTGCGCTGGTCGGCGATCTCCGAATCCAGGCGAAGCGCCAGTCCGTTCCGGTCTCCGAGATCACGGGCCGTGGTGACGCCGCTGAGCAGCAGTTCCTCCGCACGGCGGCGCATGTCCATAAGCAGGGCCTCATCCGTCGAGCCCTGGAGAGCGGACACCGGGTCGGGGCTCCCATCGAAAACGAGGTGTACGTGGGCGTCGATCAACCCGGGCAGAAGGGTGCCGTCGAACACCAACCGCGGCACGTCGGCGGCGGCCTGCTCCTCGATCTCCTTACGCGGTCCCACAGCCGCGATCGAGTCGCCCTCGATCAAGACGGCGCCGTCGTCCAGATACGTGCCCGCGCCGACGAGCACACGTCGTCCGCTAATCAGCATGGTGCCTCCTTGATCGTGAGGGGGGTCACGCGGTCTACCACCAGCGCGTCGGACACCGCAATCAGTTGTTTCACATCCGCCGCCCGATCGCTCCCCAGCGTCATGGCCAGGGGGACCGCCCGGCGGGGCGCGGGGGCCCCCTCCTTGATCCGGACAGAAGCGCGGCGAAGCCGGGCCGCCAGCTCATCCGAGTCGACATCGGGCGCTGTCATGCCGGTGTCGTCTACCAAGAGGTACGGGCTGATGGCGACCAGGCCGTCTCGGATCTCCACGATGCGGCGGTGGTAGCGCCGGTGAACTCCCCGGGCACGCCGTCGGTCGTGGGCGGACGAGGATGCCGGCGGCAGCACGTTGTCGGGGAACGCTTCGGCCAATAGCTCCCAGAGGGCGGCGAGGCGGCGGTGATCACATCGGTGCTGGAGCCAGAGCTTCGAAGAAGCGATTCGGGCGCGGACCCCCGAGTAGGTGATGCCGGCCGTGAACAGAAGTATGGATGCGACCAACAGGAACGCGACGGCGGCCATCAGGCGCTGGGGTACGTCGATATCCGCCCAGCGGACGGCCACGATGACGGCCCGGATCGCGCAGGCCACGGCCATCGCGCCCAGACCAACAGCCGCCATCCACAGCCCTGTTGCGTGGGGGCGCCGGGACATTCGGGCGTAGGTGCGGGTCCACCGGGAGGCGAGGCCCAGGACGTACGTCAGGTAGCACCCGGCTCCGCCGTAGAAGATGGCGATCTGCGGAATCGTCATGTCCGCGGTGCTGAAACTGCCGGCGAAGACCTCGTGCGGCACCGATACGGCCGCCAGGGTGATGACTACCACGACGGCCATGACGGCGACCGCCTCCTTGTTCGCCCTGCGACGACTCGCTTTCTCGTCAACGGTGGAGTAGAGGTAGAAGCACATCAGGAAGTACATCGCGAAGAGCAGCAGCACGTTCTGGACCAACTTCGCCGCCCCGTGCCCCGCCACCGTGTCAACGCCGGTCGCGCCTCCCGGCATAGCGATGGGATAGGACAGCGTGGCGCAGAGCAGGCAGAGGGTCACCGACCGCAAAGGCGCGTCATGAGGGGTTCGCCACAGCTTGTAGAGCTTCCAGGCAAGGGCGCCCACGAGCCCCAGGAGTAGGAGTTCCACGGGTTAGAGCCATCCTCGCCGGTCGCCGAGGGCCGACTGCACACGCCGCAGCGACGGGTCCTCCGAGAGGGGAGTGGAGTCGTCCAGCACTGACGCCCACTCCAGGATGATCGTCGCCGCGAGTTCGACGGAGCATTCCTCGCCGTCGTCGTACGAGCAACGACGCGCGATGCGCCTGATCGTCTGGGGGTCGAATACTGGGAGCATGGCGGCCCAGCCCTCCACGAGGACGGCCGACTCTTCTTCGGGATCGAGCGCGGGGGTCTGCTCCGCCGCTTCGGCCGGCGCCTGCTCGGCGCCCTCGGCCTCCGCCACGAGGATGTGCCCTATCTCGTGGAGCTTGATGTGATCTTGATGCAGGCAGGTCGTCTCCTGCTGGTACAAGATCACGTCATAGTCGTCGTACTCGACCCACATCCCCGTCGGTCCAGGCTTCGGCAGCGGTGCTTCCCGCAGGTAAAGGGGCCGCCCACGCCGACGGCTGAGCGCTGTGCACAGCTCCTCAACGTCCAGCGGCGGATGAATACCGAGGTCTCGCAGTTCCCGACGAAGGAAGCGATGCAGGTCCTTCTCCACCGCCCGACGGCGACCCAGTCCCCTTCGGGGCTCTCCGCCCCGGGTCGGCCCCGTGGGCTCAGTGCGAAGGATCTTCCCAGACCACATGACAAATCCCTTCTACCGGTTAGCTCCCCCCGAGCTAGGCGCGACCGCGCCGCTGACTGTCGGTTCCCTCCACGTTGGCCCGGCGCGCGGAGTTGCCCTTCGGCTGACTCCAGCGCAACACCGCCGCAGCCTAAAAGGGGCCTAGGCCACATCGACGTCCATGTGTCGCTGTAGCGAACGAGCAACGCGTTCGCCACTCGCCTCGCCGAGGCTTCGAGAACTTCTTGGACAGTACGCGAAAGATTAAGCAAAGACTGACCGAAACATCACCAGCGGTCGGTTCAACGAACGCACTCACTCTTCGGAATAAACTGCACAAAAAGCCCACGAGAGCGTGTTGATCAACGCCCTGACATGGGGTTTCGTCAATCGCAACCGAGACTGCATCCCGGAGGGCCGACGGCCGCTCCGCTGTCAATCCGAGATACGTCACACCAAAACCCGACACGCGGTCGGTTATAAATGGTGCAAATCTGCCAAATGACCACACATAGATAGCTCCACTATCGGACATGAGGGGTAAATAGCGCTGAACGCTTGAACTGACGTGATCCGGCCAGCCTCTTAACCTCGCTGGACGGTTCGGATGGAAGCCTCAGTCGATCGAATCCGCCATCGTCCCGGCGTTGGACTGAACACCGCCCGCCCGGCCTGTTGCCAGTCGCAAACTTCACCGAGCAGAGGATCGCGAGCGCGAAGGTGCGCGGCGACCGTCCCATGGTCTCGACTGCGGAAGGTCCGCGGACGCTCATGCTTCTTCTGCTTCCATGACCCTTCACGCCTGTCGACGCAGGTCCGCCCAGCCGGTCATCCGCCCGGACCGTGCCGCCCAGCAGGGGTGTGCCGCCAGACGGGCCGAGAGGTACCGCAACCTCGACCTGGCCGCCCATCCCAAGGGAGCCCGTTGTCCGTCGATCAGTTCGGCCTACGTCCGCTCCCAGTCCGCTTGAAGGCGTACCAGGTCATGAGGGAAGGGGAGAGTCGCCGTGCACCCATTAGGCTATTCGTTCGATTTTGGCGGTAAGCGCGACTACCCGACCGTGGCGGTTCGAGAGCGTCTGTGTTGTGACATCGATGCTGGATCGTTCGCCAACGAAGTTGGACGGCCCGGCAGCGTGACGTGGGAACCATCTGGACTATGTCCGGCACGGTCGAGGCTGTGTTGTTCAACGGGGCTCTTGTGGAAGCGAATTGCGCTCCGCATGTCGTCGGTAGACATCGTGTGCTGCATAGGCGGCGACCCCTGTGCCGAAAGCGATCGGGCTCCATGCAGCAAGAGAGGCTCCACGTCGGAAAGCCAGTCCCCCATTGCGAGAACAGCGACAACGTCGAGAGAGCAGAACAGGAGCAGCGCTCCTGCGCCGAGCTTCATCATCGCCCATCCCCCTGTGGCCGCCACGCTCCTCCCATGGCATGCCCGGTCCGTCGTGGTCCGACACTGCGGGCCTTTGAGCTCTAGGCGGTCCGACTTCAGTGGCAAACAGTCCAACATCGATGTCGCTGGACAGCGTCAGAAGACGGGCGGTCGCCCGGCCGTCGTGAGCCGGAGCACGGTTCGCCAGGACATGGGCTGCCTCGGGCCCTGTCCACCGGCGAGCCCTTCACGGAAGCCGGCGAGCGTGACGCGGAAGGCTTTTCGGTCGCGGATGCGCCACAGGGTGATCAGGCACCAGGTGAGGAGGTTGAAGGGGACGAGGAGGCGGGGCAGGTTGCGGCGGGCCACCCAGACGCGGTTGCGGGCGTTGAGCCGGTAGAAGGTCTCGTGCCGGGCCGGGTTGGTGGCGGGGTGGTGGACGACGACGTCGGGCAGGTACCTGCCGGTGCAGCCCAGATTCCACAGCCGCCAGGCCAGCTCGACGCCTTCGTGGAAGAGGAAGAAATCACCGGGCCAGCCGCCGGCTCGGTCGTAGGCGTCGCGGCGGACCATGACGACACCCTCGGCCATGACGGTGACGATACCGGGCCGGGTGGGGTCCGAGGCCCGGAGGCGGGGTACCCAGCGGCGGAGGGTCTCACCGCTCACGGGGTCGCTGATGCGCGGCTGTACGTACGCGAGCTGGGGGTCGCGGCGGAGTTCGGCGACGAGCCGGGCGAGGATGTCGGCGCCGGGCAGGTGGGCGTCGTTGTCGAAGAAGAAGAGGTAATCGCCCTTGACGTTGTCGGCCCCTACATTGCGGCCCTCGGGGATGCCGACGTTCTCGGGCAACGTGACCGTACGGACACCAGCGGGGATCTGTTCGGGCGCGCAGCCGTTGCCGACCACGACGACGTCGAGGTCCATGCCCTCCTGCGCGAGGAGCGAGGCCATGGCCCGGGGGAACTCCTCGGGCCGGTCGTTCATGGTCAGGACGACCGCGCCGACCGTGGGACGCGAGGCGCCGGTGCTCACAAGGGTGCCCTTCTGCTTCTGTTCACGAGGAGTTCAACCCTAGTGTTCGCCGGCGGCCGGCGGTGACGCCGTCGAGGTGTGAAGCGCCTGCACCGCCGCGACCAGCGCCGTCTGGAGGGCGTGTTCGGTGTCTGGCGAGTGGTGGCGCGGGCGGCGGTCGACGAGGGAGTCCGCGATGGCGGCAATGGTGGCGATGGCGACCGTACGGCAGTGGCCCACGGCGAAGACGGTCCAGATCGGCCCGTAGTTGACCGGTAGGTCGTACGGGGCCAATGCTTCGGTCAGGTACTGGGTGAGGGCGGGCGATGATGCGGCCGTCCGGCCGGGTGGCAGGTAGTGGTGAAGCCCTTCGTCGCGCAGCGCTCTCGTACCCACGACCAGGGCCCCGGAGCCGAGGTCCTGCTGGAGGGAGGCGGCGGTGCCGACGGTGATGACCCGCCGGGTACCGAGCGCGGCGAGCTGCTCAACGACGAGGCGACCGGGGCGCCGAGGCCGAAGCCGCCGCACAGGGCGAAACTGCGGCCCTGGTCCTCGACCAGGTGCAGGCCGCCTCGCACCCACCCCGGGCAAGGGCGGGCGCGGTACGTACGCAGAGCGTGCTGCCCCTCAGCCCCCCTTCTGCAGCGGGCACCGGGTCAGCGTCGGGCGGTCACCAGGAGCGTCCCGATGTGCCCTGCCTCCGGGGCGTCGAGGATTCGGGCGTCGACGTCGCGGAAGCCTGCCCGCTCAAGGAGGCCGGTCCACCGGCGCGGGGTGTAGCTGTACCGGTAGGTGTACATGGCCTTCCCGGCGAACCCGCCCTTGTACATGCCCTGCGGTCCGTACGCCCCGGGGATCGCCGGAGGGTGGGAGAACGCGAACACCCCGCCCGGCCGCAGCCGCGCCGCGACGAGCGGAAACAGCCGCGCCGGGTTGGTGAACCAGACCGCACCGAAGATCGAGTAGACCGCGTCATAGACCGTCTCGTAGGCGGCGAGCGTCTCCAGCACCTCCCCACAGACGAAGTCGGCCCCCGTACCGGCCCACCGCTCGGTCACCTTCTTCACCATCGCCGGGGACAGGTCGACGCCCGTCGCCTTGATCCCGCGCCCGGCGAGGAGGGCGAGCGCCCGGCCGGTGCCGCAACCGATCTCCAGCGCGGTCGCCGGGTCGCCCAGGAGTTCCGGCCCCGGGCCGTGACCGGCGTACTGAGTCCAGCAGAAGGCCGGTTCCATGTCGTCCTGGAACGCGGATCCGGCGTAGGTGTCCCAGAGTTCGGTCTCGGCTGCGATGTCGTGTCGTGCGGGCACAGTGCCTCTCTCGGTGGTTGACGGGGGCTGGCCCCTGCCCTCCGCGCGAGAGGAGGACAGGGGCCAGGGTAGGGGCAGAAGCCCGGGATCAGTGGCTGTCGGGAACCTTGCTGTCGCACGGCGAGCAGTTCGCCCCGTCGATCGCCCACAGCTCGACATCGACGTCCCAGCCGTCGGCAGCGAGGAAGTCCGCGGTACGCAGGCACAGGCCGTCAGACCGGCGCGCGACGAACGGCGCGTGGTGCTTGTATGCCCCGGCGTTGTGGACCGTGCAGAGCGCCCAGTACACCGGGGTGTCGAGGATCAACTGGTGCACGCCGATGTCCACCAACTTGCCGACGCCCAGATGGACGCCGGGGTTCTCCATGGCGCACACGGTGTACGCCACGGCCTGGCCGAGGATCCGCTCCGCCATGGACCGGACCATGGTGTTGTCGCGGAGCAGGAGGGCGATCTCCCGCTCCCACAGAGGGCCGCCGTCCGCGACCTGGACCGTCAGGTGCTCGATGTGCGGCGCCAGGGCATTGAGGATCTGTTCCGGATCGCTGGTACGGGCGAGGGTGGGCGGCTGAGCTGCGATGGTCATCCTGTCCTCCGTCGATCGTTGAGTCGTGCGATGGAACCCCGCACCTCGGCCGATCGGGGTGCGGGAGATTGTGAGGCCTGCCGTCAACGGGGCGATGGGAGCCGATAGACGAGGAACTCGGCGGTCTCGTCCTCCGGCTCCCAGGGGTGCACACGCGTGCGGATGAGAAGACCTTCGTCAGCCACGGCCTTGCGCAGGCGGTCGAGGCACTCGCGCCAGTGCTCCACGGCCCTCTCCGGTACCAGGCCGGACTTCGGTGAACGAGCGAAGTCGTCGGCCGGCCGCCAGGTCACCCAGGTGCACCGGTCGGCCTCCGGAGGCCACACCATCTGAGTGATGGGGTGCGCACCGGCCCATCCCGACCGTGACCGCGGGTCCTCGACCCACGGACGCCACCCCGCCTTGCGGAGCACGGGGTTGACGACGTCTTCCGGAGACCGGTCGGAGTACCGCCAATACGTCTCCTGGTGGTTCGGTGGCACCGGTTCCGACAGCGCCCACGCCGTGTCGGCGGGCGTTTCCCTCGGCGCCACCCCGTCGGGCATCCGGTAGACGAGGAGCTCCGCGCCAGGGTGGTGGTGGGGCGAGGACCACCGGCTCGGCTCCACGACGTACCCCAGGGACTCCAGGGCGCGGGCGGTCGCAGCGATCCGCTCCCGCCAGTGCTCCAGCGCCCCATCCGGAAGCGCGCGCTTGTGGTGGTCCCGGCGCATCGCCGCGTCCGGCGACCAGTTCACTGTGACGCACAGCTCCGCGCTTTCGGGCCAGGCGGCTTCGGTGAGCACGTAGGCGCGGCACACCCCCACGTCCTGCGGCAGCACGTGCCGAGCGATGCGCTGACCGTGCTCCGAGACACCGTGCACCCAGCTCTCGCCGATACCCAGCCGGAGAAGGTGGTAGTTCACCAAGGCACGCCCGCTCTGCGGGTCGGCTGCATCGTAGACGGGCTCGGTCATCGCAGGTCCCAAGTGGTCTGCTCGACCTCGCCGCAGACCAAGGAGAGTGTGCCGTGGCCTGCTCGAAGACGTCGGGTAATAGCAACCGCTGCTGTACGGGCAACCTCGGATGTATCGACGTGGGAAGCGTCTACATCCAGGACGCGTACACCCTGGTGCCGGAGGAATCTGCTGGCCTGCGCGAAGTAGGCGCACTTGATGCGGCTGCTGTACTCACGCTCATGACGGCTGTGCGCGCCCCGGGGCGCGGGCCGCTGCGCCAGGACGTCCGGCTGGGCACCGAGCATGATGACCAGGTCCGGCCGGATCGTGTGCCGCTGGACCACCGCCCACGCGACGTCCTGGTCGACCCCGCCCATGCGCTGGAGAGCGAGCGAGGTGGCGACGTACTCATCGCACACCATCACAGTCCCTCGCTCCAGCGCAGGCCGGATCGTCTCGGCGTGCCGAGAACGGTCCGCGGTTGTCAGACCCCGGTAGCTGCCTGCGCCCGGCCGCGCCAGATCACTCGAAGGGGTGCGAAACGGCCCCTGCGTGGCGACAGCGGGCAGGCCCCCGGAGCGCAGCCGCTCCACAACGAGCCGGGTGACTGTGGTCTTACCGACGCCGCCCGGCCCTTCGATCGCGATCAGCCGGCCCGGCTTCACGTTCTGATTCGGGGCACTTCGGTGAGGATCGTCGACCGTCGCGCGGGAGCAGGACGAGGCCGGCTCTCCGGTGATGATCGGGCGTGCGGTCATGGGGACCTCCACGGTAGAAGGGGACGGGCAGCGCCAACCGGACGGCGAGGGTCAGATGAGGTAGCCGTATGTCTGCGCGAAGGCGGAGAGCGCCGCCCTGCTGTAGCCGTAGAACCGGCCTTCCGCGATCGGGTCGTCCTCGTAGGGGACGCGTGCTCCCCAACGGACGACGTGACAGCAATCGGGGTACGGGGACCAGCTCAGCCGCACGTCGGGAAGCCCCGGTCTGCCGCGAAGGAGCGACCGTGCCGCCAGGCCCGCCACGACCTCGGAGACCGACAGGTACCCGCCCTTCCGGCAGCCGCCGACGGGGACGGCCAGGAAGACGGAGCCCTCCACCTGCACGGCGAACGCCCTGTCCAGCAGGCTCGGGTCGTCCAGCCGCTGCCGGTAGTAGTCCGTCTCCGGCTCGTCGGCCGCGTCCGGCGGGAGCAGGGAGGCCAGCGGGCACAGGTCAGCTCTCACATCAATCCGCCGAGTGCGACGGCAGCGTTGACGACGAGCACGACCAGAATGGCGAAGGCCGCGAGGTACAGGGCCGCGGCTTTCGCGATTCCGGGATGCTCCCGGCAGATGGTCCGCCAGGCGGCCAACCCGGTGCGGCCGTCGGCTCGGGCCCGGACGCCGCCGAACCCGATGTCGATCGACACGATCTGAACGGGCTCCGGGCCCTTGGGGGATTCCTCGGTCAACGGGGTGCTTCCTTCTCTTGAGAATGCAGGGGCGCCGGACGCCGCCGGGGCAGGCCGTACAGGCCGGACGGCGGGAACAGGTCGACGCGGCGCGGGTAGTTGCCGTCCGCGCACTCCGCGCACAGCAGGTCACGGCCATCAGGGGCATGCCGGGCGGCGGTGACAGGGGGCCTTCCAGCAGACCTCACAGATACGGACGTCGCTCGCGGAGAGGCTGATTATCGGGGCGCCGGGCACCGCTGGCTGGGCGCGAGCTCCCGGCGCAGGGCCAGCTTGGCGTGCCCCTTTGGCTTGCATTCCGGCGATCCCGCCGGGTGTGCGTGCATGTCCGCCCTCGCCCCGGACATCGAGTCCCCGGTCATCAGCAGTTCAGCCGGTCCGACGATCGCCCGGTCGCAGTCCACGCATCTCACCGGGTCCGCTTCCATGCTCTCTGGAGCCGCCGGCGGGCCGGGCATTCGACGTCCGACTTGCAGTCGGGGCAGCTGAGCGTGTGACCGAGCAGAGCCCTGTAGGACACGTCGGGCCGGGCCTGCCTGAGCCGCAGCGTCGTGATCGCCATCGGTCTTTCCCCTCAGTAGATGTAGCCGCGGCCCGTCGGCTTCGGGGCAGGTTTCGGCTCGGTCTTCGGTGCCGGGGGTGCCTGACCGCTGCTGTCCTGCTGGCCCTTGGGGGCCGGCTTGTCCTTCGCCATTACCGGCTCGCCCCCTGGATACCGGCGGTGACCGTCCCGGTCACGGCAGCGGGGTGGCACAGCATCCCGGGCGAGTCCATCGGCACCGACCAGTAGACCCGGGCGTCGGAGGCCGCGGTCGTCCCCGGCCGGGGCACACCAAGGGACGCTCCGATCCCCAGGCAGGTGCTGCCGGAGACAGTCCACCGGCGGGCGGTGCTCGCCGGGACAAGGGCGTAATACCAACTGGCGGCCCGGTCGCAGATCACCGGCCCGCCCTCCAGCCGCTTCGCGAGGTACTGGTCGATCTCCTGCGGCTCGGCGCTGATCGCGGCGGCCTGGACGCGGGCGGCCGGGATACGAGCGGCGGCGAAGGTCCCCCCGCACCGCAGTAGCGCGAGGCCGCCGCCCGCCCACGCCGTCACCGCCTGGTGGCGGTCCTCGGCTGCCGCGAGGAGCCAGTGCTCCGTGGCGAGGAGCCGCTCGGCTCCAGTGGTCACGATCACAACTATCCTTCCGTTAAGCGGAGTTCGGCCGCCGGGCTTCTCACACGAACGCGGAGACCGGCAGGCACAGCGGCCCGCCCGGACCGAACGCGGCGCCCAGCGCAGTCGGGGCGGTCAACCGGCCCGAACCGTCCGGGTTCTCCAGCCAGCCGCGGCCGTTCAGGTATTCGTGAGCCGGCGGGCACAGCAGCGTCCACGGCTCGGTACGGATGGTCAGGACTCGGATGTCGTCGAGTTCCTGGTCCGCGTCGAGCGGGACCAGCCACCACGCGAGGTCGGCTTCCAGGTGGACCAGGACTGGGCCCAGGCGGTCGGAGCCGACGCGCTGCATCGCGTCCATCGTCCGGGTCAGGGTCGTCTCCGCGACCAGCCAGGACCGGCCTACGGGTATCGGAGCGAGCTGGGCACCTGCCCACCGCCGGCGCACAGACGCGGGGTCCGGGCCGCAGTTGGCGAGCCAACTCGTGCCCGCGTGCTGAGTTCGTTGGGCCATGATCAGAATGTAGGGAGCACCGAGAATCAGCGGCGAGTCTGATTCTCGATTATTCGCCGGGCCTGGTCAGTGATTCGTGGTGATGCTCACGGGCGGTCTACCTGTGCCCGCGCCCTGCTGATCAGCCGGTGCGCCGTCGACCCGTACACGGCCGCCGAGTTGAGCGCGTCCCACACCCGCTGGTACACGTTCACGCTGTCCGGGTCGTCGAGCCACAGCTCCGCGTGCCAGTCCTCCACGATCGTCAGGCGGTCGTCGTACAGCCAGAAGGAGTTGCCGGGCGGGACGGCGACCTGGGCGCCGTACGGGACGATCCCGAGGCGCACGGTGTCCAGGCCGAGGATGCCGACGAGGCGGTCGAGCTGCGCGGCGAGCACGGCGGGCGGGCACACGCCGGCGTGCAAAGCGGCCTCCCACATGACGATGTGGAACACCCTGCCGGGCTGGTACAGCAGCTCCTGCCTACGCATCCGCGCACGCACCGCATCGTCTATGTCCCGAGGAGACTGATGCAGGTCGGCGAACCGGGTGAACACGCTGCGGGCGTAGTCCGGGGTCTGGAGCAGCCCGACCACCATGGATGACTGCCAGGCCCGGAGTACCGTCGAGCGCTCGTACTCCACCAGCAGGGCGTCCTGGACCGGACGGTGCCCGGCCCTAAGCTGCCGACGCCATGACCGGGTGTGGGACTCCAGCCCCTCCAGCCGCGACAGGAGTTCACCGGCGACCGCCGGGTGCCCGGTCGCCTCGGCCCAGGCCTTCAAGTCCTCGGCGGTCGCGGTCTGCCGCCCGGTCTCCAGCTTGGACACCTTGGACTGCGTCCACCCCAACCGGACGGCCAACTCCCGACCCGTGACCCCGGCACGCAGCTCACGCATCCGCGCGCCGAGGGATTCCCGGGCCTTCTGATAGTCCGTGCTCACATACCGACGCTACCGCTGCGCCTGGTCGTGCGGGACGGCATGGTGCCAGGCCGCCTCGCGGACCTGCGCGTACCGCAGCACCTCGACCGGGTTCGTGATCAGCTCGACTCCAAGGAGGGTGTCCTCGCCGTCGTGGAGCAGCAACGCTACGACCCGACTGTCGAAGATCCAGAAGTCCTCAACCGGCAGACGCAGCGCCTCGGCCCGCGAGCGGGGCAGGATGCGGATGTCCTCGCCGACCGCCGTGTTCCGGCGGGCGTTGTCCAGGAGGTACAGCTGCCCCGGCGTCGGCGGCTCGTCCAGGATCCGCACTCGCTCGAACCGAACACCCTGTGCGGTCCGCTCGCGCCGGTTGGTGCACCACGGGTCGTTGAGGTCCCACGTCACGGGCTCGCCGGCCGCGAACTGGCGGTAGGTGTCCGTGTCCTCGTCGGACGCGTACCGGAGGCGGGACTCCAGCCTCCACGCGGAGTGCTTGACCTTGGCGAACATGGCGCCGAAGCCCTCGAAGCCGATCATCTGCGGAACGCGGATCGGCTCCTTCGGGCCGAAGTTCGCGAGCAGTTCCCGGGGCACAACGACTGCCCCCTCCTCCTCGGTGAAGTTGACAAGCTGGGCAAGCTCACCGGGGTCGGTGACGCGGTCGCCCTGGACCACGTACCGGCCCCCTTCCACTTCGTAGAGAGTCGGGCATCCGTCGTTGCCGGAGTTGGTGCCGACCTTGCACAGGTGCCGGGTCATGGGTCCTCCTGTTGATGGGACCGGCGCACCGTACCGAGGCCGCAGCCACGGTCAACAGTGCGCCGGAATACGCTGGTTGCACCGCCTCGCCGCTTTTGTGGTGGCGCCGGATCGAGCACACCGGTGTTCTCCGGTCCGCCGCTCGCTCCGCGCCAGCGGCCCGCTGGGGCCGAATCAAATTGTCGCGGCGAGCTTGCCCAGCACGGCGGCGCTCGCCGGGACGTCGTGGCTCAACCGGACGGCCCGGTGCGGCAACGTGGCAAGTCGGGATGCGACCTCCGCACGAGCGCTCGCCCGGCCGCCACCGTCCACCCCCTGAGCCAGCTCGAAAATGTCCGGGTATCGGTCCTCCGTCTTCCCCGACATGAAGTCCGCCTCGGCGAGCGTCCGGGCACCGTCGACGACGGCCGGTGCCGCATCGGCGTCGACCTGAGGGAAGAGGAGGCCGGCCACGCGGCCGCCGGTGGCGAGCTGCACATCGAACAGGTCAGGGAACTGGTCGGGGAACACCTGAAGTTTCCGCTCCCGCTTCCGCCCCTCCTCCCACAGCGGCGTGCAGTCGCCGGCGGCCAGTGCGTCCGTCACCGACTGGTGCTGCGTCGGGTGGAAGTCTCCTCCCGCGCGCAGGTGCTCGCGTGCGCTGACGTCCCAGCCGAGCGCCTGGACCAGGCCGAGGCCGAGCGCGGCGGCCGACGGCCACGGCACGACCTCGACGTCCTCTTCCCCGGTCGGCCGGACCAGGACCCGGTCGTTGGCGAGGAGCTGCCAACCGGTCGAGGCGAGGAGCAGCGCGGTCGTCGTCTTCCCGGCTCCCTTGTCGCCGAAGGCGAGCAGCGTTGCCCCGTCGGAGGGCCGGACGACGGCGGAGGAGTGGAGCACCGCCCATCCGTCCCGCAGGAGCTGCCCCCGGATCGACTCCCGGGCCAGACGAGCAGCAGCCAGCGCCAGCGGCATCAGATCGATACCGGCGAGGACGATGCGCCCGGACGACGGGGTACTGCGGTACGCAATTCCCTCGTCAGGCGACAGCGCGACGATGTCCTCGCCGTCGCGGGCGACGAGCATCCTGTTCTTCGCGTAGTCGATCTCCTCCATGGGGCGGCCGTCCTGGACCAGCTCGGCCAGCTCCTCGTACTGGGCGCGGTCCATGTCCGCCACGACTACGGCTTCGGTTCCGGCGTCCACCGCGTCCGCGTTCACCACGTCCGCGTTCCACCAGGGGCCGAAGTACCGCAGGGACCAGCCGGCCACGGACGCCCGATCGCTGAGCACGGTGACCGCCGCGGTGGCGGCCTCAAGGCGGGTAGCACTGATGATCATGTGGGGATCCTCTCGGTCTGTGCAGGCAGGTGGGTGTAAGCGTCGCGGAGACTGCTGGCCGCAGAATCCAGACACAGGAGCTCGTGACGAGTGAGCGAGGGAAGGCACGGGGCGGCCACACCCCCGGTGAAGTGCATCGGGATGCCGAGCCACACGTCCCCGTACGGGACGGACAGCTCCTCGATGCCGTCGACCAGGCCGAGGACCTTGCGGAGCGTCGACAGCACGGCACCGGCAGGGCCGCAGCGTGTGCGGCCGATCCCGGCCCGGATCAGCGCCGGCCGCTGCTGGAGTTCTTCCACGATCGCGCCGGCAGGGGCCGTCACCGGGCGGCCGTCCACGGTCGTGGTGGACAGGCACGGCACCGCGAGGTCGCCGTGCTCCCCGATCACGTGGCCTTGGACCCGCTCCGGGGAGACCTGGGCGTACTGGGCCAGGAGCAGCCGGTACCGGGCCGAGTCGAGGTTCGATCCGATCCCGTAGACCCGAGCGCAACCGGAAACCTGGGCGAAGCGGCGGGCCATCAGGTCCACCGGGTTGGTGACAACGAGGACGGCACCCTGATACCCGTGCAGTTCCTTGGCCAGGATGCCGACCGCGGGTGCGTTCGCCGTGGCACCGCCGCGACGTATGTCCCGCGCGTTCGTGTTCGTGAAGTCGGTGCGCAGGGTGACCACGACGGCGTCGCACTCGTGGAGATCCGCAGTGTCGCCGGCCCCAACCGAAGTGCGCGACCGGGCGGACACGGCCAGATCCTGGAGATCGGCGACCAGCCCGCGCGTCTGCTCCTCCCGCCGGGACACGACAACGAGCCGCTCGGCAAGCGCCACCGACACCAGGCCGGTTGCCAGGGACTGACCGACCGCACCCGCGCCGACGACTCCCACCACCGGCCCGGTCACCGCAGGTCCAGCGTAGTGTGCTCAACCTCGTTGAAGATGGCGTCGATCAGGCCGAGCCCCGTCATCGACCCGATGAGGAGACCGCTGACCCGGTCCACGACCGTCGCGATCCGACGCCCATTTGAGATCAGCGCCCGCTGATGGGTTGGCAGGGGAAAGCCGGGCGGCGCGCTCAGGCACGACGTCAGGTAGTTCGTGGTGTCCATCAGCCACAGGACCATGACCTCACGCAGCCGATCGGCCCGATCCGTCCTGGTCAGCCCTGCGAAATGTCGGCTCAAGGTGTCCAACACCCCCTGTGTGATCTGCTGTTCGGCGCGCAGCTCGTGGTGGCACAGGGCCAGCATCAGAGTTCGGCCGCAGAGCTTCGCCACGTCGGGCTGCGGTCCAGCCGCCCACTGGAGCGCCGGGTCGATGAACGTCAGCCGGTGGCCGCCGAGAAAGACGTGCTCGGGCTTGAGGTCCCCGAACACGGCAGTCCTGTGCCGGGCAGGGAGCGCGGCCGTGAGCCGCAGCAGTCGGCGTACCGCGTTCTCGACCAGGCCGACGACCGCCAGCCGCTCATCCTCCGGAAGCCCGCTGTCCCGGCCGAGGTCGGCGACGTACCCGGCTGCGGCCGGTCCCTTGAACTTCCGGAAGAACACGTCCACGATGTTGCGCTCGTTGATCGGCCACGCCCCCTGCAGATACCGCGCCCCCAGCTCGCCGTGCAGTTCCTTCAGCGACAGCAGGACCGAGTCCAGTAAGGCGGCCGTGTCCCAGGGGCACGCGGTGATCATCTCGGCGATGGTCATCCCCGGCACCGCCTCGGTGAACAAGACGCCTGCGCGGAACGCGGGAGCCTCGCACACTCGGGGGCGGCCCAGCTCCCGCAGGAACTTCAGGTGCTGGTACTCCCTTCGCGTCACCAAGTCGGCGCTCTTGGTGTAGGGGTGCTGCGCCTCCAGGACGTCCTCCCACGTCCCTCGCGCGCCGCGCAGGATCGACACCAGCGACGAACCCAGCCAGCTGTACTTCGCGTACATGGCCTCGCCGTCGACCGTCACCGGGCAGACGTAGGACGTGATGCTCGGGCACTGCGGCCCCAGCACAGCGCTACTCCCGGGCCACAAATTCTCGACCGTGAGGGCGATCGATCTCCGGCTCGCCTCATACAGCTGCTCTGCGTTCACCACCGTGTTCCCGCTCGTGGTCAGCGTCATCACCGCTCCATCCTCGGGTCGCGTTCAAGGTCGGCCGCGCTCGGCCGGGTCAGGTCGAGTCCTTGGAGATGCCGAGACAGAGCGCCGTGAGGAGCGAAGCCAGGGCCACCCAGTAGAGGAACTGCGCCGTGCGCTCACTCACCGGGCACAACCTCCGCGCCGACCGTGGCCCACACGCGCTTCCCCCACGGCAGGGGGTCGACACCCCACTGGCCGCCGCTCAGCGCCTCCACGATGCCAAGGCCCCGCCCGGACTCCTGGTCGCCACCGGCATCACGCGGCACCGGCTTGTCCTTCGACAGATCGACCACGGCGACCCGGATCCGCCCCTCCCCGAGCCGGGTCACGGTCACCCGGACCGAGTCCCCCCGGCAGGCGTGGAGCACGGCGTTCGTCAGCAGCTCGCTGACGACCAGCTCTGCGTCGACCTGCACGTCGACCAGCCCCCACACCTCCAGGGCCAGGTGCACCAGGCGCCGCGCCCTCTGCACGGAGCCGACGACTCTAGGCAGCGTCTCTGTGTACGCGGGCATCCGACCCGCTCCGGTCTCGATCATGACGAGCGCTCCGATCCTTCTGGACGAGCGTCTGCGGGCCGCCGGGGAAGTCGACACCACGGGCGCGGCCACGGGCAAGGTCTCAACCATCACGGCCGCTTCCCCAACGTGCCGGTGAGGACGCCGTGACCCTGGCTGACCAGGGTGGCGAGCGGCTGCGGGTCGCACAGCACCCCGGGGCCGTCCAGGGGCACCACCCACCACGCGGGACCGTGATCGGGGCGGACGTTCTGCGGGGCCGGGACCTCCAGCGTGGCCTTGCGGTAGTGCGCCACCGAGCCGGGCACGCTCCATGTCATGGCCACTGGCGTCGGGACCAAGGCGACGTATCCGGCCTCGCGTCCGAACCGCCGCTCCGCGTAGAAGACCGGCCCGCCGCCCAGGAGCGTCCGCAGCGGGGCGGCGCACCGCTCCGGGTCGTCCAAGAGCAGGGAGGCGTGCACCACGGAGGCCTGAATGATGACGGCGCCGAACAGGGCGCCGGGCGTCAGAAATGTGGTGCCGCAGTCCGCCCAGTCGGAGCGTGCCCGCCGGACCGAAGCGGCCGCGCCCAGCAGCCAGTGCCCTGATGCCAGCGAGCGCTCGGCTCCCGTCGAGACCACGCCAGGGACTGTGGACCCGCGCATATCAGCTGTGCTTGTCATGCTGAACTCCCTTGCTGTGCATGATGGTTAACTCTTGCCTCTCGTCCCACCGGGCCCTCATATGGCGAGGTCGTGGGCGGCGCAGGCGGCGATCAGCAGGCAGATGAACGCGAGGAAGCCGAAGCAGCTAGGGCTCGCCAGCGTGGTCAGGCAGCCCGGGCCCTCGCCGGACGGCTCCGCATCCTGCGGACGAGCCGTCACAGGGCGATCTGGGACGCGCGGGCGTCCACGCCCGCCGGTGCCCCGTCGATGCACGCGACGAACGCGTGCCGCTCCCGCAGCCACGCCAGGAGATCGCCGTCGTCAATGGCCCACGAGGACGTCACGACTCCACCGGCCTGCCCCGACTCGATCAGCTCGGCGACGCGCGGCCAGAGCGGGCACGCCCTCGCCAGCGTCTCCAGAGGCGCCGTATCGGCGACGGCGGCGACCACGGTCCAGTCGCGCGCCTCGGCGAATACCCGGTGCGCGGGCAGAGCCAGGGACCCTCCGCGCGCCGGCTGGCGGTCGTACAGCACCACCCGGACCCGAGCGATGCGGGCGACGCTATGGCCGCCGCTGGCAGCGTCGACCAGGGCCGCACGGCGGGCCTGCTGCTGTGGGGTGTGTCTCATGCCAGACACCGTCCCGCGCGCGGACAGGGACGTGAAGAAGCGCCCCGTACGACTCTGCCGAACCTTCCGACAGGCAGTCATACGAGGCGTGATGATCGAGCATGACCCAGCGTCAGGACTCTTACGTGGCGTACGAGTCCGGCGGCACGGGGGCCTCTACAGGGCGGTCCTCGTGGTTGCGGGCATGAAGCCATCGGCACCGGGCGGCACCGCGCCGATGAGCTTCGACACCCGCCGCAGCCGAGCGGTGCTCGCCCGCCCAACTTTCTGGACGATCACGGACGGCAGAGCCTGGTGACGCGCCCAGTCCGGCGCGGCGACCAGCGCGCTTTCGAGGGTGTCGAGCGACGCGTCCCACATCTTCGCGTCGGCCTGCGCCATCGCCTTGTCCATCGCGTACCGGCTCTGCGCCGCCTCTGACAGCGTCGACACGTCCTTGATCGACTTGATGAGCGTCAGCGCCTTCCCGGTATGACCGAGCGCCACGTTGATGCCGACCGCCTGCGTCGTCGCGGACACGGGCCCGAAGAGAGTGCCGTGCGCCCTGTGCTCCGCACCCATACGGGCACCCGTCGCGTGCGACTGCGACAGGTAGTCCGTCGCCCGCTCCTTGTTGCCCATCCTGCTGGCCACGACGGCGGCGAAGTTCACGTGGGAGCCGTACGCCACCAGATGCCCCATCGTCGCCGTCGAGAACCGCGGTTCGATGTCGACCGCCGACTTCTCCGCCAGCGCCAGCGCCTCGTCGAGGCGGGCATCACGCAGGTAGATCCACGCCCTCCCCGACGCGACCAGGGGCCCGCGCATGTCGTCCGCGGTACGGTCCGCCGCCTGCTGCGCATGACCGATCGCCGCGTACGCCAGGTCGCGAGACCCCATCAGGTTGGCGACGTACGCGGACAGCCGGTAGGCGTCGCAGAGGTAGCTCCACGCCTCGGCCTGGGCATCCGCCGGCTGCCCGTGAAGGTGGGCGCCCGCCTCCGCAAGGAGGAGCGCGGCGACCCCGCCAGCTTCCACGTAGCGGCCCTTCCAGTACAGATCCCAGCACCGGGCGATCGACTGCCGAAGCTCGTCCGAGCTGGGCGGGACGATGTCGGCGGGCAGCAGCCCAACCGCCGTGTCGTGGACGGCGACCGACAGATCCCGCATCGTCGTACGGTCGCCGTGCTCCATGGCCCGACGCGGCTCCTGCTGCCCGAGGATGACCGAGGTGTCCACTCGCAGCGCGGACGCGAGCGCCATGAGTGTGGGGAGGGTCAGCCGCTTGTCCTGCTCCACCTGCTGCACCGTGGGCAGTGACAGGCCGGTCATTTCTGCGAGGTCCGACTGCCGGATGGTCTTGCCGCGCAAGATCTTGATGCGCTCTCCGGTCGTGTACTCACTCCATCGTGGCATGATTGGTCTCCATTCCTAGCCACCACTAGGAACGGTACTCGCGTCAAGCGAATCGGTATCGGCGAAGGGCCCAACGGCACTCCTTGAGTTCTAGTGGTTGTCGCAACACCCCAGTTCAGGGGATGCGATGGACTTCAAGATCCGGGACCGGTCCGTTATCCAGGGGCGCCGTCCCTT